>PAVV01000019.1 GCA_002713185.1 Methanobacteriota archaeon
CTTAGAGAGATCTTCGATGAAGCAGCTGCCAATGCTCCAGCAATTATCTTCATCGATGAGTTAGACAGTATAGCTCCTAAGAGAGAGGATGTAACCGGAGAAGTAGAGAGGAGAGTTGTAGCACAGCTCCTGACTCTTCTCGATGGAATGGGAGGAAGGGACAACGTTGTTGTTATTGGAGCAACGAACAGGAGGGATGCAATTGATCAGGCACTTAGGCGGCCTGGTCGATTCGACAGGGAGCTCGAAATAGGGGTCCCAGATAAATCTGGAAGAGGGGAAATATTAGAAATCCATACTAGAGATATGCCAATAAGTGATGACTACAACCTCGATTGGTTATTGGATAANACTCATGGTTTTGTNGGTGCAGATATCTCGGCTTTGGTTAGAGAAGCTGCAATGAAGGCATTGNGGAGATATCTTCCAGAAATNGANCTCGAAGAGGAAGAAATNCCTCCAGAAGTTATCGAAAAGATGGAAGTGAGAATGTCAGACTTCCAAGAGGCAGTTAAGGANATAGAACCTAGTGCATTAAGAGAAATTTATGTCGAAGTTCCTGAGGTGACATGGGATCAGGTCGGTGGACTAGAAGATGTCAAAGATAGACTCAAGGAAAGTATAGAATGGCCATTAAATATGCCTGAGAAGTTCGAGCATTTTGGCATATCTCCTCCTAGAGGAATTATGTTATTTGGAGCTCCTGGTACCGGAAAGACATTAATTGCAAAAGCTATCGCAAATGAAGCAAAAGCTAATTTCATCACAATAAAAGGACCAGAGCTAATCTCTAAGTGGGTTGGTGAATCAGAGAAGGCTGTTAGAGAAGTTTTCAAGAAAGCAAAGCAATCGAGCCCTTCAATAGTTTTCTTAGATGAATTTGAGAGTATTGCAGGAATGAGGAGAAGTCATTCTGGAGAGGGGTCAGATGTAATGAACAGAGTAGTTAATCAGCTTCTCAGTAGTCTAGACGGAGTCGAGGGGATGGAAGGAGTTATTGTTGTGGCCGCGACAAATAGGCCCGAGATGATAGACCCAGCTCTAATGAGAAGTGGACGGTTTGAGAGAGTTTTACACATACCTCCCCCAGATAAGGAATCCAGAGAAGCAATATTGAAGATTCATACTAAGGAGATGCCTATTGGCAAGTTCAAAATTGATGATTTAGCAGGTTTAATGGAAAACTACACTGGAGCGGATATTGAAGCTGTTTGCAGAGAAGCGGCTCTAATTGCGATGAGAGATAATAAGAAGACAGTTACTAGGAAACACTTCGAAACAGCTACAGAGAGGGTGAGGCCAACAGTGACAGAGGAAATGCTGCAATATTACTCTAAGATGGAAGAAAATCTTACCAGTGGTCTGGAGTCAGTAAGAAGAACTACAGCCTCAATTGCGGGAATAGAATTAATTTGATGATNANCATGAAAACAACCTTTGGACAAGAAATTCTAACTCGGAAGGTAGTCGACTCAGCAGGTGATTTGCTTGGCCATCTTGCAGACTTCAGCATAGATGTGAGCACCGGGAATATTGTTTCATTATTGGTTGTCACCGAAGTCGGAATAGANCCTAATGAACTTCCTTGGCCTACCACAGATGGTTTGCTTGCAGTTCCAGTGGAGGAAGTTTCTAGCATTGGTTCAGTAGTAGAATTATCAAGATAGAAGATGCAAGGCTCGTTCAGAGTCACATAATGGTCATAAAACGAACTTTAGGCTCAACGTCTGTAACTGACGGGAGAGAGTAATGTGTTGGATCGAAAAAAATTGTCTACTTTCTTTAATTCTAGAAGGAATAGGAGAATAGCCCTTCAAATCTCTTTTTGGTCAGTCTTGGGCCTCCTAATCCTATCTATTGCAGTAACTTATGTTATTCCCGGACANACTCAACAATCCGCTTATGGGGACGAATGGAACGATCTCGGCTCATTTAGGGAGGAATTGAATGATAAAGGGATTGAGACAACTGCATTAGTCTCCAGCCCCCTCCTGCTAAGCGATCTTGACCATCCAGAAGAGACAATTTTCATTATATCAGGTGTCGAGAGAGATACAATTTCTCTACCTAGATTTACGGGGGAAGATGATTTAATTCAGTTCTCAGAGGGAGATGGTTATACTTCTTCTGAAATTGTCGCAATTAGGGACTTTGTTTCTAGAGGTGGTACTGTAATCCTGATGGATGACTTTGGTTACTCAAGCAATCTCGCGGCTGAGTTNGGGCTAGACTTCACAAATCACAGACTTTACTCTGATTACGACTATGATCAGGACTTAGGGTCNGATTTCGTTTGGGTAAACACAACTTATGCATTTAATTTCACAGCTTCCCAAGGAATGCAAACAGGAGTAAATCCGTGCCTAAGGGACATTGACAACGATGGAGTAATTGACGTATTGGATGATGATCCCGAGAATCCAGACGTCGGTACTTCGTTTGTAACAGCGGTTGCGTCAGGACTTTGTGAGCATCGTTTCCTAGGAAACGATCCATCTTCAGGTACTCCAAAATGGGACTGGTCCCAGAATTACAATCTTCTTACAAATACTCCTTCCGCATTTGAAAAGACTACTTCATACAACCCAGCAGAAAGAAGATATGTGATTTCAAAGACTACTCCTGACTCATGGATTGACAATAATGATGATGGGAACTACTCGGTTGGTAACTTCGCAGCTTTTGGTCTGTCAGGGGACGAACAAGGGCCATTTCCTGTTTACGTAAGATACTGCGAGGCTATTCTTTGTAGATCTTCAGAATCAGGAAGGGTCCATTTCATATCAGACGGTTCGGTATTGATAAACTCGATTTACGATCCAGAATTCAAATCAAGCTACCTAGGCTTAGTTCCTGAAAACGATAACAGAAAGTGGATTCTAGATGTAGTTGCAGAAGCTCTGATNCTCAATAGTAATGGAACTTCTCCTGGAGAAAATGCTCTAGTCATTTTTGACGAAAGCAGACACCAGCAACCAACCATCTTCGGAGATACCTACAACCTGCTGTATTATTTGCTAATTTATTTCACTAATGACTGGATGGCGATGCTAATACTTTTCTTGATTCTCTTTATACTTCTCGAGGCTGTTTTGATCAGGAAACAAGACCCGGAGGATTGGCGACATATCTTCAGAGTAGTTTACTATGGATTTGGTGATGCTGAGAGNTACAAATATTATCAGCGGCCGGAGAAGATTCGGCAAGTTCTCCTGACTAGAGTTAGGAATCTTAATGCTTTGACAAGGGAGGAATTCGAGGCCCTGCCTGCATCNGATCTCCAAGGCATGATCCGAGACCCAGTTCTAGTGCGATTCATTTTCGAGGAGAGGAATTACAGGGCAGACGAACTAGTTGGAATTGTTAGAAGAATCAAGGAATGGGGCGAGTCAGGATCGGGGGTGAAGAATAGTGTGGACTAGGAAGGCAGCAGTAATGCTGTCAGGAGGCATTAGCCTGATTCTGGTAGGGATGATGATCTCAAATTTTCAGATGATGATAATAGGATTGACGTTCATTGCGTTCATTTCGATTAATGGTTGGATTTCTGGTCAATCTGATCTTGAGATAACTAGGTTCATTCCTCACTCAAATGTCTACAAGGGAGATTTAATTGAGGTATCTCTTACAATCACTAACAAATCATATCGGAGAACNCAGCAACTAGAGATATTTGATAACGTGCCCCATCAGATGAAGATTAGAAGGGGAATTAATCAAATCCGTCTCAATCTCGGGCCTGGACAGACAACTAAAATGGACTATATGTTGCGATGNCCGCTTCGAGGACACTATTCCATTGGGCCGATCTCGGTAAGATATAGGAACGCATTCGGACTCTTTGTTAACGAGTCTAGAATAGACGATTTGTGTGACATTACCGTATTTCCACAAGTCAGAGATATTGAAAATGCAATGTTGAAGGCCGATGTACCGAAAATGTATACNGGAGCAACCACTCTACGGACACCAGGACCTGGAATGGAGTTTTATTCGTTGAGGGAATACCTTTCGACAGATTCTCTTAGATCGATTAATTGGAAGGCATTCGCTAGAACTGGAGATTTAATGGTCAATCAAAAGACTAGGGATGCTGTAACAGATGTTTTTGTTATTCTTGACACAAGAGAGGTAAGTAGGATTGGAACTGTTCTGAAGAACCCTCTCGAGATGGGAGCCTCAGCTGCCGCCTCGATAGCAAGCCATTTTCTGAAGAGAAAAGACTCTGTCGCAATGGTGACATTTGGAGATAGGATGGATTTCCTCCCTGCAGATACTGGAGATAAACAACAGTATAAGATTTTGAGTCGCCTAGCTTCTGTATCTCCTTCTGGATCAATGCCTTTACAAGCTGTAACTAACGCTTTAGCACCTAGGATTAGCCGCGGTTCTCCTGTCTTCATAATAAGTAGCCTGGAGGGAGATGGAACAACTCTAACTGCAATAAGGAATCTTTCTGGAAATGGTCATGAAGTTATCGTTCTCTCACCAAGTAGTGTGGATTTAGAGAGGTTGGTAAGNAGGATCCCAAGAATGGCTTACGAGGTCTTGAAACTNGAGNGNCANAATAGGTTAACCGCTGTTTCTGGATATGGNGCGAAGGTTGTNGACTGGATGCCTGATGTTGAGCTTTCTCAAGCTCTACTACAGTCAAGGGGGTGAAAAAAATAGAACTAGGNGAAAAAGAAAAACAGAAGATAGAGACCCTNCACATCCCAGCTTTACGGAGAAAGTGGCAGATTCTCACTNTACAGATTATGTCAACAGTATCATTGNTACTCCTACTAAAAAGGATGACTGAGANTTACGGCACATGTAGCGATAACAACTCAGAANCTTGGTGCCCATCCTACGAACATACGAGGGGTCTANTGTGGTTAGAATCAAATGAAGGCAGTCTACTNATNCCTGATTTCTTACTGGGTGTGAATCAGTCNGGNNTANTNNCTCTCCTTGGACCTTTGATTCTNTGTATCNTAGGAACCATCGCNTTCGAAAGATTCTGGTCCTCNTCTCTTGAATTGCAAACNAGNATNAAACAAGGAATTGCAGCAGTNTTTGGNTTGTGGATNATTGTCCCATTTATCCTTTCTTGGATAATAGCNACTTTCAGGTATGGACTTCATTTNCCNTGGAANAGTAATGACTCTATGAATCACATTGGTGATTTGTTTTCTCCNTTAGGATTAGTTCTAGAATTTGTATTTCTTGGAATCGTTTTTGCTCCAATTNTAGTTGGTTTAGTTGGAATTTGGGGNCTTTCCAAGAGGGCAATAACTTGGTCAGTTGGATACTNCATNATCGTNATCGCATTTCATGCAGTTTTGACATTCGAGCCAATTGTTTCCGANGTGGANGTCGGACTCNAGGCATTACCAACTCAGATCGGTGAGGGCACCATGTTTGGAGGNCTAGTCTCCCCATTGGCAAGCTCTCTTCTTGGAATTGCAATTCTNATGCTTTTNTTCTTAGAGACTGGGACTGCTNCAATNGGCCATATGCAATACGCAGCCTCGCTTCCCGAAGAATCCAAGAGGGACTCNGAATATGTTAGGCAATTCAATAATNTAGTGAANTCACACNTAGTNCAATTANTTGTTGTAATCACGATGGTTTCCATTACTACAGCTCTGGCCCTTGCATTTGACGATCTGATGATTTCGATTGTTGGAATATTAGAAGGAACTCAGTGGACAGGACAGGTAAAGGAGTCATTAGAGTTACAGATGACATATGGAAAGGTAATTTCTGCAGGTCTATTCATAATTGTAGTAGCAGGACTTAGATTTGTCATTCCATGGCAAATAGTATCAGGTTACATTGAGTCTGGAATATCCAAAATCCGCTCATGACCTTGCACGTGTATACAATTTTCCAATAGAAGTAGCTAGTAAAGGAATAGTCACAATGAGCCCGAAAATTGTAACTTCCAGAGACCAGCTACCAAACCAATTATCCAGTATAGAGTCTATACTTGGAATAGCGATTATTCCCAAAATAGAAAGAGACAAAAGAGAAAATCTATCTGTCCAAGGAGAAAAATAAGTATTACTTTGCTTCTTCCTGTCTGGCAACAGTCTCCCTCCTTCCATGCTCTTTCGTGTTGTATTCTCCAAATCAACTAACCGGAGGATGGGTTCAAGCATGTGACTCGTGACGAGTGCATATGAGCGACGGCATAGAGGTCAACTCCTGCAGCAGGTGTCGCTCTGATGCAATCATTCACCAGGTTTACAGTGGGCAACATCTCTGCGGAAAGCATCTTGCAGAATCGATCAGAAAAAGAACATCAAAGGAACTAAGATCTCAATTGGAGCTCCCAAAGAACGCTCTGAGAGATGACGGCTCTAGATTTAGAATTTTGATTGCAATTTCTGGAGGAAAAGATTCTGCGGTACTCCTCTCGATGATGGCAGACATAATTGGACGTCGTAGGGACGTAGAATTGATCGCAGGATGTGTAGATGAGGGAATTGATGGCTATCGAGCTCCTTCGATCGTCTTCGCAAAACAATTATCCGAATCCCTGGGAATTCGATTCGAATCAATGAGTTACCAAGAAATGGGATATGGTAGAATGGACCAAATTGTGAATTCTATGCCGTCGATAGCTCAAAAAAATCCAGAAGCTAATGGTCTAATGCCATGTTCATACTGTGGTGTATTCCGTAGACAGAGCCTCAACTCACTCGCGGAAAAGCTAGATGTCGATGTTATGGCATTGGGACATAATCTGGATGATATGGCTCAATCTATTCTGATGAATCTCCAGAAGGGAGAAGTCGATAGATCAGTAAGACTAGCCCCCCATACAAAGTTTCCAATCGACGGAATAGTTCCTAGAATCGTCCCATTAAGGTGGATTCCTGAGCAGGAGATACATGCTCATGCCATTCATTCTAAACTTCCTATTTTCCATGGCGAATGTCCTCATGCCGCAGGGGCAATGAGACAACAGAGCAGATTAGTTATTGCAAAATTGGAAGCTCAAACACCTGGTGCAAGACACGGACTTTTGCATTCTTTGGATCAAATTAGGGAGTTACACAGTGAAGCTAACCCATTGTCTAAGCAGGAAGTCAAACATTGCTGTAGATGTGGCGAAATTACTAGCAGAGATATCTGTCAATCATGTACAATGAAAGAATGGATTGCCGACGAGGTTTGAAATTCAAAGAATATTCTCAATCAATTCGTCAATTTCTTGGACCTTTCCACAATAGTAGCATCGAATCTCCAGCGGATCGTGAGAGAAAATCCTAAGCCTCTGAGGTAGAGGCTCTCTATCGTTCTTTGTAATGCAGTTCGAGAATGTACAAGTCGCAATATTAACTAAGTCTTCAGTGAGTTCAACAACCATTTTCTCAGCTACTGAATGATTTCGAATAATCGCAATACTGGCATTAGGTGCAATAAGTGCTAATCTGTCCAACTCTTCCCTACTCAATTCTCTATCCTCAATCTTTAGTACATCCTTCCTTCCGAGCTTATCACTCGGAACATTCATGACAAGAGATACAGGAGTTGCTCTGGATGTATCTATCCTAAGGATTCTAATTACCTGCATTGCCCGTCCTGATGGAATGTGATCTATGACTGTCCCATTTCTAATTGCCGTGACTCTTCGCATCTCAGACATCATTTCACTTCCTTTGGAACTTCAACACCTAGGCTCCTGCATAGCAAAGCCATTCTGGTTGGGACGCCGTTGAAGGCTTGTTCGAAATACTTTGCATGATCCGATGAATCTACGTTGGGGTCGATCTCATCAACTCTTGGAAGGGGATGCATCACAATCATGCCCTTTTTCGCAGCACTCAAATCAGAAGAATTTAATTTGAAAATTCCAGCTACCTTTGCGTACTCATCCTCATCTGGAAACCTCTCTTTTTGAATCCTAGTCATGTATATTACATCTGCATGGTTTATCTGTTCTTGAAGGGATTCAGTTTCTGCAACTTCTGACCCTTGGGATCTAAGATCAGCAACAATCTCCTTGGGCATCCTTAGAGTTCCAGGGGATACCAGGGTGAGACTTGCTCCGAATCTAACTAATGCATGAGATAGGCTGTGTACTGTTCTTCCATATCTTAGATCTCCAACTAGGACTACATTCAAACCATCGAGATCTCCATGAGACTGACGGATTGTAAAGAGATCAAGCATAGTTTGAGTGGGATGATTACCAGCTCCATCTCCTGCATTAAGGATAGGAATTTCTACAGCATCTGCGCTGTATTGAGCAGCTCCCTGCCTAGGGTGCCTAATTGCTGCAATATCAGCATATCCATCAATCATCTGCATTGTATCATACAGTGTCTCACCCTTTGAAACAGATGTTCCAACCGAACTAAAATTCAAGACCGAACCTCCAAGCCTCTTCATCGCAGTCTCGAAAGACATTCGTGTTCTCGTTGAATTCTCGAAGAACATATTTGCTAGGACTTTTCCTTCAAGCAGTGGTAGATTAACCACTCCTCTAGCGACTGGAACCAGTCTCTCTGAATCATCAAGGATTGCAACAATTTCCTCATTAGTCAGGTCGTCCATAGTAACTAGATCGCCCATGACTCTCTCTTCCCCCCGGAAGTCGCTCTTTCATATGCCTTGTCATTACTCGGGATAGTAATTTTCTACCCACCGGCGTCTTGATGAGTAATACTCTCTCTCCTAATAACGTGATAATTAGCCGAACGCCCTTGCGAGTATCTTTCTGCGGCGGAGGAACTGACTTGGATCAATTCTCAATGAACAATTCATCGGGAGGGAGGGTGGTATCTCTAGCAATCGACAGATTTGTCTATGTAACCATAAATAGGAGATTTGACGATTCAATCAGAGTCTCATATTCATCTACCGAGAATGCAGAATCGATAGATGATGTTCAGCATGATTTAGTTAGGGAGGCCATGCGTCTAACTGGTACAGAATCTGGAGTTGAAATTACAACGATTGCTGATATCCCTGGTAGAGGCACCGGCCTCGGATCCTCTTCTTCAGTTACGGTAGGACTGCTCCACGCTATGCATGCTTTCCATGGTAGAAAAATTTCCAAGGAACAACTAGCAGAAGAGGCTTGCAAGATAGAAATAGAAATTTTGGGCGCCCCAATCGGTCGTCAAGATCAATATGCTGGCGCATTTGGAGGAATTAACTCTATCAGCTTCGGATCAAATGGAGTTATAGTGGAACCAATTGATGTATCAGATGAGTTAATTACTGAGATCTCAAAGAGATTTAGCCTAGTTTTCACGGGACTAACTAGGAGTGCAAACAAGGTTCTTTCTCAAGTTGTTGAGGATATCGAAAGTAAGAATTCTAGTCTAAAAGAGATTAGAGAACATGCTGATTTAGCTGCTGGAATGATGGAGTCTGGAGATCTGGACTCATTGGGGCGACTACTCAACTCTTCCTGGCTAGCGAAGAGAGAAACCTCTCCAAATGTCAGTAATGACGTGATCGATAAATTGCATAATCAACTAATCTCATCTGGAGCTAAGGGTGCCAAATTACTCGGTGCAGGGTCTGGAGGATTCTTTTTGGTTTACGGTGAAGATTCTCTGAGACAACAACTAACTAACAAACTCGACGAAGAAAAAAGGATTATTCCTGTTGGAATAGATTTCTCTGGCTCGCAGATAATCTATGGATAGTGAAGGTAGAATAAAATGACCTCCAAGGTTGGTATACAAAATCTTATTTTTGTTGTCTTTTTGATAACGGCTCTCCAGATTCCAGTATCGGAAGAAAATCAATTGCGAGATGTAAATTTGCATAGTGGTTCCTTAGATCAAGATACATTGTTTACAATCGATGGATACTCTTTCCTGAACTTTTCAGGAAATATATCTCAATATTCTTCGATAAATGCCTCATGGTCACTTGAAGTGACAGTTATGGAGGGTTATGGCACGGAATTGCTTGAAAATAGATCACTGGGACTCCTTGGGCAGATTGATACAATTATTGGAAACTCTGATGGCTGGGTAGACATAGAGGAGTCTGAGCAATTTGCTTCAATGGTATCCGAAGCAAGGAATTGGACGGATGCAGAATCTGCAGGATGCTGCAGCTTTGATTATCAACCAATGACTCTCTCTGGAGATAAACAGCTGACAATAATTCCTCCAGAAGTAGGACCAGTAAACAGAACTAACGGATTATGGGGTTGGAGTGAGTCTGCAAATATTTCCGGTTTTTCCGATGCAAGATATCTAAGGCTTATAGATCTGCCAAGAGTAGGTGCTATGGCTGAAGAAGTTCCACTACATATCAGTCTACCAGCTGGATGGGAATACAAATACAGTCCAATGGCTGAGATTATTAACGGAAATCCTGGGAAATTCATAGTCAATAGGTCAGATGCACCTGTAGCTTCCGATATCAGAATTACAATCGGGGAAAATGATCCTCCTGTTCTAACCGGAGCCAGGTTTCCACCATCTCTCTCCGTGATATCATCTGAAAGCACCTCCACCTACGTTGCATCCTGTAGCGACAGCCCCTTGGATTTCCCCAATATCCAGTGGACAATAAGCAACGGTGAGATGCAAGTCTCAACAATTAACAATACTTGGTTTGATTTTATCCCTGCAGATCTAGGGTTCTTGCATGGAGATGAGATTACAGTCAATGCTACTTGTTATGACTATCATGGACAGACCTCATTCTGGAATGAAATAGCATTGATCGACGGTATCGCTCCATCATGGTCTGGAAACTTAACATTTGGAGAATACTCACAAGAAGGCATCTCCGCTCTTCCTTCTACCATCGAAGTGATTTCCGGAAGTGAATTGAGATTTGATGTGATGGGGTCCGATGAATCCGGACTACCAGTTTATCTTGAGCTTTACACGAACATCTCAGAAGGTTGGAGACAATATGGAGTATCCCAGCAATTATTCCACTTTACAGCAAATCAAGGATCAGGGGTAAATGGGCTAGAATTCGGAGTGGTTGAGAGGCATTTTCAAAGAGATCCAACAGAAATAAGTATGATTCTTGTCACTACAGATGAGGCAGGTAATTCAGTTATGAGCGAATGCATTGTCAGGGTTCTAGATGGCAATCCTCCAACAATAATACCGAGACTATTTTGGGATGATCTATCGATAGAATTTGACGATGAAATACACGAAGGCGATGAATTAAGACTCGATCTTCTTCATTCATTTGACGATTTGGATTCAATTGACAAGGTTTCATGGTCCGTTTCGATAGATGAAAACATTCTACTCCTTGAGGAAAACTGGACTTTGGACCAAAGAATCGTGATTCCAGAGCTTTCTCAGGGGCGTCATGAGATAGTTCTAACTGCCACCGACTCGAAAGGCAATACTATTCAAGAAGAGATCCAATTGACTATTTTACCGATGAGAGGAGCGAATATTAGTATTATCGATATCGAGTTTTCAGGAGATCCCAAAGTAGGGGGGGAAGCTACTTTGATAGTTACTTTACAAAACCAAGGAAGCGACCCAGCCTTCGCACGAATTTGCTTATCTGATATTTGTGGAAGATGGATAGATAAACCTATTTCGGCCTCTCTAGACTCTGGCCCCGAAATTAAGACAATTGAATTCAATTTCGAAATAATCAATGAAACGATGGATGGAATTTCATTACATTGGGACAGCGCTTCGGCTGGTTCAAGTGGGCATCTTCCAATCGAAATTACTTTCGAAAATGAAGAAGAAAGTACTCAAATATCAGTCCTGTTAGTTTCTACAATAGTTATTCTGGGATCAGTATTGTTATTTTACAGAACCTTTCGTTCCAAGTAATCATCGAAATTTTCTACACATCTTACCGCATACATATTGACCTCGTGGCATCCTAATGGCATCATGGTGATGCTACCCGACTACCCTGAACGAGCAATCGCATCACAGCAAAAAAGAGTCGAACAGGGCTTACTCGTCTGTCAGATGCTTCTTGTCTCAACCGGTGCATTATGGCTATTTTTCTCTTTAGGGAGCCAATCTGGAGCGTTATTCCGATTTGGTCCGGTATTCTTTCTATTCAGCAGTGCCCTATTATTACCAGATCTTCTAGATTTTGGTCCTATTCAAAAAACTAGAACCTCTACTGCATCATGTATCTTATGGCCTCCAATTTTAGCCTTCAGTGAAGTAAGTAGAGCGGACGAAGGAATATCAATAGGAATAATTCTACTTATTTTCGTAGTGCTAATACTCTTCCTTAGCTCAGTTAGGACCCTCTCATCAGATGTAAAGTCTAGAAGGTGGAGGGGGCTCAGTACTTCCCTAGGTTTTGGATTGGCACTACCAATAATTCTGGCCAACTCAAGTATTGAGTCATTATACATCATCGCAGTCCCTGCCCTTTTCTCCACAATCCCAGCAATTTTTTCTAAGGATGGTCTTGAAGAAGAGAGGAAAATTTTCGCATCTCGACTAAAGAAGGTAGAATTGCGAATCCTGGATATTCAATCCGGAACTGCATTGATGCAACAACCCAACTCCCTTCTCAAGACTGCTCGAGAGGAAGGATGGGCTGATCCTGAGACGGGACTCAATCTGATCAAAAAGGCTGAAATGGAGGCTGATCGAATTGAATCTTATTTGGGGGATTTAGAGGAAATTAGACTTCAAGTGGAAGACTCTATCTCACGTTCAGANAAAATTGTAGGTAGAACAGGGCAATCAAGAGTCTATCTTGAAGAAGCTATGGAAGAAATCGAAAACGGCTCTCTACGTTTGGCAGAGGAGAAGTTCAGAAAGGCGAAATCTAGGTCTGAGATTATTGTGAAGTATTGGAAAAATGCCATGGATGCTATTTCCNAAGCAGAGGAGTCCATTGGCTCGCATGACGGCCATATTGTAGATAGTATTACTGCAACTCTTGATGCAGCCAAGACAGCAATAGANGAAGAAGACCCTCAGTACGCTCTATCAATCGTTTCCGAGATACCTTCTCAGATGGGAAATGTAGAAGGTCTTATCCATAAGGCAGAAATATCAATCCTTGAGGCTCAAAATGCAATTAATGGTGCTGAAGAGGACACTACTCAAGATGCTCATGAAAGACTCAAACAGGCAAAGGAAGCGAATAGTTTGGGCAATGCCTCAATGGCCATCGGTCTCGCGGAGGGAATCGTCAGGTCAATCAGAAGAGTTAGCGAAGNAAAAACTTCAGTTCAAAGAGCTTTGAGACAAAGGAAGATTATCGAGGAAAAACTCCCTTCTGGTGACGAGAGGTCAAAGTGGATTGAGAGGATAGATGAGATCGAGTATCTTGCTACCACAGGAAACTGGATTGAATNCTCAGAAATGTTAGATAGCCTTACTAGCGACATTGAGGAATTCACTTCAAGTGTTGGGGAGGCAAGAGAGATGCTGAATTTCTTGAATGAAGACTGGAAGAAACTCCGTAAGAAACTCGACTCATCAGGAAAAAAACCCGATGATCCTATGATAATACGATCAGAGAAGCGCCTCATAGAGTCAGAAAGGGCCATTTCCGAGGGAAGAGTTGATGATGGCCTTAGATACCTCTCAGAGGCAGACTCTGCAATGGAGTCTCTAAGAAGAATTGTATGATAAATAGTACTAAGCCCNCAGCGAGCCTCTAAATTACNGATTCATTTCGCGTAAATCCTGCGGACATGGTCTAGTGGTTATGACAGCAGGTTCCCAACCTGCTAACCCGGGTTCAACTCCCGGTGTTCGCACCATTTCAGCTGATTATGGATGAAGCACACAGCCAATTCGTTTAAATTACAAATGACGATGTTAAGCTTCTATGGACCAAGCACTGGACATGCAGGTTGCCGCCTTGATTTTCTTGGCTGGCACACGCAGCCTCGTCACCAGTGATAACACCGGTGGCGTTGAAACGACGAGGGAAGATGATGATGAATCCGAAGACCCGGCACCGTACAATACAAACCNTCTNTTTCCNACGGATCTCGNAAACCNNACATGNTTNTGAAAAAACTGAAAATAACGANACTGAAATATTCAAAAAAAATAGATGAAGGCAACANCATGGACAGAGGNAAGCCNAGAGCATTACTAGNGATATTNCTTTTTTTAGGATCTGGCTGTCTAGGTGCGATTGATGACATCACAGATGCAATAGATGACACAATTGACGTGCTAGAGGGNGACTACCCCCAACTTGAGCTACCAGAAAGGACTCGCTCTTCACCGGTACTACAGAAATACGATGCATGCGANTCTCTTCTGAATGACCTCAAAAGAGCAGTTTATGACGAGATGATCGTAAACCTAGACCAGCAAAGCTACTGGCACTGGATTTCAGATCCTTGGATGAGGATGATGGATGACACGGCGTTCGCTGAAGACACAGGGGCGACTCTAGATTCAGGAGACTTAGTAGAAGCCACAGGAACGTCTACCAACCAAGGAAATAGTGAACCTTCCAGAGAGGGCGAGTTTTCAGGAACTAATAACCAGGAGTCTGGAGTGGATGAGGCAGATTTCCTGAAGACTGACGGATANCANATTTACATGCTGAATGGGCAGCTCCTCCTGATAATGGGAGTTCCAGAGTTCGGGAACCTTACGCTTGAGTCGAATCTGACAATTGAGGGCAATCCAACACAGATGATGATTGACGGTGACAGACTTGTCATCTCTTCATCAATCTACTACTGGACACTTCCTGATGATAGCGAACTAAGGAATCTAATGACGGAGCAGGTAACGGTGAATTATGAAAACGATATTGATGAATATCATTCATACACTTACATGAGGGTTCAGAATCTAGTGAAATACACAGTTGTGGATATATCCAATACATCATCTCCTTCTGTTGAGAAGGAGCTATACATCGAGGGGGATTATCACACTGCCAGGTTGGTCAATGGTACTGTGAGATCAGTAACACACCTCTGGTCACACTTAGATGATGGGATTAGGAACTGGGTAGATCTTCCTAGCGGGTACTGGTCAATAGAAGACTTAGATGATAGGATGGACATCTGGAATAAATCAATGAACCAGACTATTCTCGAAAATGAGAACTTAATCTCAAACCTGTCTCTGGATGACTTTGTTCCTCATATCTACGAAATGACCGAAGAAGGATTATACAAGCATCCATTATCATATGAGGAATGCTCTGAATTTTCTGCTAGCTCGGATAGTGCAGGAAGAGGATTCACTACAATCATGACCATCCAGATACTGAAAGAAGATATTACTCTCGAGGTAGATCACATAACATCATCATGGGCTCATGTATACTCCTCAAGGAACACCTTGATTCTAGCCGAACCAGCTAACGACTGGTGGTGGTTCTGGCGGAATTCAGATTGGGAGGATGCTACAAACATCCATTCATTCGACATCAGCGATGCGAATCTTACTTCTTACTCTGCTTCAGGTAGAGTCGAAGGGACAGTGAACGACCAATTCTCAATTAGCGAGTATGAGGGCGCAATCCGAATAGCCTCTACCCTCGATAACTGGGGGATGTGGTGGAGGAACGCCGAGACCGATGAAAACGGAGAACCTGTTTGGATTGGGCCTACAAACCAAGTTACGGTCCTAATGGATAATGGTGATGGATATCTCGACCATNTAGGGTTCATTGGTGAAATTGCAACTGGTGAGACTATCTGGAGCGCAAGATTTGTCGGTGACAGAGGTTACCTAGTGACTTTCATGAATATTGATCCACTTTGGGTTTTGGACCTTTCTGATCCATTCAANCCGGCGATACTCGGGGAACTGCACGTACCTGGCGTATCAACTTACATACATCCATTAGATGACGACAATCTNCTAACTATCGGAATAGCGGGTGGAGACGATGGTCTAGGTCTGGANTGGTCNACTACACAGGTTTCTCTTTTCGATGTCAGCAACACTAGCAGTCCTATACTTTCAGACACGATACCTCTAACTCCGGCATACACTGATGAAAACTGCTCGGATATCTTGACTTGTGGCTGGTCTTGGTCATACTCCGAAGCTACCTACGAGCACAAGGCATTCACATATTGGCCCCCCGAATCGCTCCTCGCAGTACCTCTTTCTTCCCACAGATACNTATTCGACCAAATTGAAGTTGACGGAAGAGTATACTCTTATTCCAGTTACCAGTACGTCTCTGTACTCCAGATGATTTTCGTAGACACGCAGAATGGGACACTAGACAGCCATGGCCAAGTTGAGCACTCAGGGTTCTACAATGAGGAAGGTNTTACGAGCTGGTGGACCGGTTCTACTAGTATCAGAAGATCTATTTTCATGGGAGACTTCGTCTACTCATTCTCTTCGGGAGGAGCTACAGTACACAGAACTGCAGACCTCCAGCTGCTCGTGGAGCTCGACTTACCTGGATACAAACAGAATGACTACTATTTCTCAGAAGAATCCTCATTAGAATCTGGAGAAGANACCGANGCCGAGTCCTCTGAAGAATAAAGCAATATGTAAGGCTAGACCNNTTCTTGAAACGATTCANATGCGGATGACTGCGAAGACTAGTACCTTAGAACATTTAATTTCTGAACTTCAATACTCTGCCAGATGATCCCGGTGAAGCTACAGATTCTCCTTTNAGTGAACCCCCTGGNCTCCTCATATGGACAACTTCTCCATCAACGATAGTATACATCGGCCATCCTGTGAGTTCCATACCACTGTAGGGTGTCCATCCAACCTTGGTCCAAGTATCTGAATCTGTGATGATTCTTGCAGCCTCCATATCCACTAGAGTCAAATCTCCATCAAAACCCTCGGTTAGAGAGCCCTTGTTTTTGATTCCATAGACTTGAGCCGGTCCAGCACACATCCATTTAGCAATATCTGTAATTTTGCACTTGCCTTCTTTGGCATGGGTCAGCATTAGTGGTAAAGAAGTCTCGACTCCAGGCATTCCAGCTGGTGCATGGGGGAATCCAGCGGCTTTAGCCTCAAGGGTATGAGGGGCATGATCGGTTACAACGCAATCTATCGTTCCATCTTTCAACCTCTTCCAAAGAGTTTCTCGATCTTCATCATATCGAATTGGAGGGTTCATCAATACCCTCTCTCCCAGCCTTTCAACATCATTCTGATCGAAGGTCAGATGCTGCGTACAAACTTCTGTGGTGATAAGATCCCCCTTTTTATCATATAACCAGTCTGCCTCCTTTCCACTGGTAAGATGGACGATGTGAAGTCTGTGGTCGTGCTTCATCGCTAACGATGCTGCTCTTTTCGTAGCCAAAAAAGCACATTCTACATCCCTATTCTCGGCATGAGAAGCGATATCTGTGCGATGACTGAACTTAACATTACGTTGCTGAAGTCGTTCTTCATCTTCTGCATGAGTTGCTATGACTCCTCCAGTGTTTGCAAAAATATTTTCCAAGTGTTCTTGCTCATGTACGAGTAAGTCTCCAGTACTACTGCCCATGAAAATCTTGATTCCGCACACTCCATCCATTCCTTGTACACTTTGTAAATCACTGATATTGTCTTTGGTCGCTCCGATGAAGAAACCATAATGAGTGACCGATTTCTTGGATGCAAGAGAAATTTTTCGTTCCAATGAAGGTCGATCGATTGTGTTTGGATTATTATTTGGCATATCAAGAAATGATGTAACTCCCCCAGCAGCAGCTGCTCTACTTCCACTTTCTATGTCCTCCTTCTCAGTATTTCCAGGCTCTCTAAAGTGAACATGCGGATCAATGACTCCGGGGAGTAAGTGCAATCCTGTAGCATCAATCACAGACTCATTTTTTTGGTTGTCCAAGCCACCTCCAATGGCTATTTCAGCAATAGAACCTCCTTTGACCCGCAAGTCCCCGTCTACAATCTTTTCAGGCAATACAAGGGTAGCATTCTGGATTAGCAAGTGGCCTACCATAGTGGTTTCAGGTACAACCGGAATGCTGGCATCACAATACTGTTACCATCATAAATGGAATTTCTAACCCCGCGCGCTTCAAATAACCGTATCCTAGGCGGAGTGACAGCGGGTTGGAGTAGTCAGGTTATCTCGTCGGGCTCATAACCCGGAGACCGGTGGTTCAAATCCACCACCCGCTACCAAGAAAAGTGAAAGTGAAAAAACATATAACTGCGTTTAATTTTATACAATTAATACTTTCATTGAAATCGATGGGGTCCTTCGCTTATTCATATACCGTGAATAATTAGTTGGTTGTATTGGTGATTGGATGACCGAAGAAACAGCGAGCGAAAAATTAGAAGAAGAGGAGATAGTGATAGAAGTGGATGAACCTGAACCGACAATCGAGGACTTACCTGGAGTCGGTCCTGCAACAGCAGAAAAACTAAGAGAAGCAGGATTTGAAGATCTTCTTGCAATTGCTGTTATGAGCCCACCAGAACTTGCAGAGCAGGCAGAACTGGGAGAAGCAGTATCAGCAAAAATAATCGCCGGGGCAAAAAAATTGGCAAATATAGGTGGATTCGTTAGTGGTGCAGCACTCTTGGATAGAAGAAAAAGAGTACAGAAGCTAACATCTGGAGCATCATCTTTAGACGAATTGTTAGGCGGTGGATTTGAGACTCAGGCTATAGTGGAGGTATTCGGGGAGTTCGGCAGTGGGAAAACTCAAATTGGACATCAATTAGCAGTAAATACAATTCTTACTGCTGACCAAGGAGGCCTTGGAGGTGAGATAGTGTATATAGACACAGAAGACACATTCAGGCCGGAAAGAATAGCCCAGATGGCCGAAGCAGTAGGAATCGATCCAAACGATGCACTGGATAGGATCCATGTAGCCAGAGCATACAATTCAGCACATCAAATACTTCTTGTTGATGAGATTAAGAGGATGGCTAAGAATATTGAAATCAAACTAGTGATAGTTGATTCATTGACCAGCCATTTCCGAGCGGAATATATTGGTAGGGGGATGCTTGCAACAAGACAACAAAAACTCAACAGACATTTGAAGGAACTAAAGCAGGTTGCAGACGTTCAGAATGCAATAGTTCTGGTTACCAATCAAGTTCAAGCAAAGCCCGATGCCATGTGGGGCGATCCAACAAGAGCAGTCGGCGGACACATCGTCGGACACGCTAGCACATTCCGCCTTTACCTAAGGAAGTCGAAAGGGGGCCGAAGAATAGCTCGCTTAATCGATAGCCCAAATCTTCCAGAGGGCGAGGCAGTCTTTACCGTGACTTCCGAGGGACTACGTGATTAATCGTAGACCTCGGAGTCCGAAGGCTAAGAATGAGCATCCGTCAAGGCCCCTTCCACAGAACTCATTAGAGTCTGAAAGTGAGATTCGCTAAATTCTAGCTTAAGATCAGCGGCTGAAAAAAGATCTGGCAGAGTCTTCGTATTACCTAGACTCATTGCTTTGGCATAGTCGTCTAATGCCTTTTGTGGATCACTCATCTGAGTTTTCCATAGCTGTATAGAACCTAGTTGGGCAATTCCATACTCGATATAATAGAAGGGAACACCAAAGAGATGACTCTGTTGCTGCCAAGACACCTCTCTAAAATCAGAATAACCTCCCCAGTCCATTTCTGAACCAAATCTGTCTCTTATGGATTGCCATATCTCTGCTCTTTCTTCTCTAGAATGATTTGGATTTGCGTAAATCCAATGTTGGAAAGAATCAATTGTTGCTATCCAAGGAAGTAAGAAAACGACTCCTTCTAAGTGGGATTTTCTCGCTCTATCTACTTCTTCAGAATCATAGAATTTATCCCACCATGGTTGAGTCAGTAACTCCATTGACATAGATGCTACTTCTGCAAACTCTATTGGATAGTTTCTCTCGTCAATCAGTTCAAGATGGCTACAATATAGAGAATGGAAAGCATGTCCAGCCTCATGAATCATCGTTTCTAGGTCTCCCTGAAGTCCTGCTGAATTCATGAAAATGAAAGGAATCCTACTTTTCTCAAGATAATACTGGTACCCTCCTGGAGCCTTCCCCTTCCTTGTTTCCAAATCGAGAGTATCCATTTCTACTAAACTGTCGAATTTACCTCCTAAATCTCGAGAAATCTCATGAAACATCTCAGATAGGCCAACTACCATCTCTTCAACGGTATTGAATGGTCTAAGCGGCTCTCTTCCATGTATGTCTGGACCTGATCCACCTTTCTCATTAACATCCCAAGGTCGCAATTGATCCAAATTTAGAGATTCCAGCCTGTTCCTATTTATTTCTCTAAGAATTGGCATACAAACCGATTCTACTGATTGATGAAACTCTAAACAGTCTTCTACTGTGTAGTCAAATCTATGCATTGCTTTGAACATGTAATCCGTATAAGTCTCAAACCCTGCATTCAATGCCATTTGGTGCCTAATCGATACTAACTCATCGAATATCTCAGAAAGCCTTTCATTGTCTTGCATCATCCTGTCTGCCATAGAAGTCCAAGCAGCCTCTCTTTGAGATCTGTTGTTAGACTCCAAGTAAACTCCCATTTCGGGGAAGGTCCTTTCTTCATCTTCAAAGACCACTGTCATTGCTCCTTTTATGCTCTGCGACTCTGTTACCAGCTCTGTTTGTCTCACACCTAACGGAATATTCTCCTTTCGAAAGATTTCGACATCTGTCTTCATTCCCCTAATCAT
>PAVV01000020.1 GCA_002713185.1 Methanobacteriota archaeon
ACTCATTCAGGGCAGGATTCAGAGACGTCGCAGACGGAAACAGGGTAGAGATTGCAGATGTGGACGGTGACGATGTCAATGACATCATTTACTACCAGCAGAATGTCAGGTTCGTCGGCGAGTCTTTCGTGAGACCAGCAAATCTCACAGTCCTGAAGGGAGACTGCGACTTGAGAGTGAACGAATGGGAAGAGATGTTCGAGACAATCACTGTGATCAATCCGTACCTAGCAGACTTCGATGTCGGTGACATTAACGACGATGGTTACGTAGATGTGGCCTTCTCCTCAACTGATGCCACTTTCGCCAACCAGTTCATACAGATATACAAAGGACCGGATTACAGCCTACCAGCGAACCAGCATGCCCCAATATCAGTACCTCTAACGAGCGGGTTTTACCAGTACCTGAAACTCGGCAATTGGGGCGAGGACCTCCAGACTATCGATGTCCCAGGGCAGGACCCCGTCATCGCGCCAGGAGAATGCGAAGACCTAGACATATGGCTTCTCAGGACTCCTCCCTACAACGCAGGTGTGGGATACTCGGCCGGTAGCTTCGACAATATGTCGGTCCTAGAGTACGATTGCGTTACTGGACAATTCCCAAATCCCATGGATCCAACCGGAACGGGCACTATCCATGAGTTTACTCTGGATGCTGAGCATGACTTCGAGTTGTTCGGCTTGGACATAGCAGATACAACTCCAAATGATGATGTGGATAGGATTGATCTTATTGCCGCAGTGGACGGAATTACGGGCAACNTGTCCTATGCAACAAGNACGGGTAACAGNAACAGCTGGAACACTCAGAACTATGTCGACTTNGGNGACTACCTNGGCGCATCNGTNACCATAGCAGACGTTAATCAGGACGGAGAGCTCGACTTCTTCGTACCAACAGAAGTCACTCTCTTGGACACGCAAGAGTCCACAGTCCAGAATCAGACCTATCTCCTCCGGCCAAATCTTAGAGCCATCAATACGGTTCAGATCCTACTTGCAGACCCAAACGGTAACGGTTACTTGTCCCCTCTGTCTTTTGACGTGGGGCGTAGACCTTCCATGGCGATGCCCGGTCAGCTACAGGGAGGAAATGGAAGCGCTCTAGAGGTGGTGATTGGCCAGGAAGACTACACTTATCGTTTCTCGAACAACGCAATGTGGCTTGACACCCAAGGTTACGCGGGGCAAGGTGACTATCTTTCTGTCCTTGTTCTAGACAATTACGACCTCGGAATAACAAATGTGGACATAGCACCCTCGGTTACAGACCCTGCGACCTTCCAGAGTATCGTAGGAGAGGGAAACAGATGGGTCAACGTTACGGTGAAGAACACTGGTTTGATGCCAATAAGCGGAGGCAGTTTAGACGTAGACCTCCAGGTCAGGGAAGTCCTAGGGGGGACTGATACNATCGTCTACTTCAATGACTTCGAATCGGACTCTGCGGATGTTAACACTGGGGGGGCCCAGTTCAACAAGTACTCATACACCGGGGAGTACGGTTCCGGNGACTCATCTTGGCACATTGACGAAGACAGGTATTGGGTCAATGGTACCACGTATCAGGAAGACGACGTAGTCCACTACAACAACACGGACTACATGTGCGGGAACAATAACACAACTTCATGCAACTCCAATCCAGAGGAGGATAACTCCTCTTGGGAGGAGGTGGTATACCTTCCATGGGAGGCTAAGGCTAACCCGACTAACTTCATGTGGTCCGGAGTCACTCACACATACACGGTTGACAATGACACAGTTGATGCAACTGGTTACTACAACCACATGGACGAAGCACTTATTCTTGAGGGGATAGACCTCTCTGGAGCTGATGCCGCATTCTTGGATATGGATGCGCTTTGCAGCGCTGGCTTCTTCACACTTTTCCTCAATGAGCCCTACGATGTAGTNGAGAGNTGGCTATACGAGGATTCCTGCAGCATCGAGGTGTGGAGCGACGGTGCTGGCTGGGAAACCGTATGGAGATACGGCGGCTGGGATAACGAACGGAAGTATCGAATCGAGGATCGAACCTCCAGCGCCCCTGACCCCGAGTACAATGACTACAACGGCGATTTCTTCGGAGAACATCACANTACTCTATGGAACAACTATACAGAGAACGGCGGCATCAAGGAGTCCTGCTACATGCCATACCTGATCTTTGGGTTCCCATTCGCAGAGTGCTATGAGGATGGTGGGCTGGACCAANCCGCTAACACAATTGATCTAACGCCATANGCAGGTCAGGAGATAGANATCAGGTTCAGATTCAGGAGCGGTCTAGAGGGNAGTGTAGGCCCAGATGGATCAGCAGACGACTCGGGTCTAGATGGATTCGCCATAGACAACATCACGATAAGGAAGAGGGACGTCNNNTTCGGTGAATCCTCCATTGAGAGTCAGCAATTGAGCAATCTAAACCTNGTGGCCGGAGAGTCGATACAGGTGCAACTCAATGCTGATTTCGTAGACAACACCACTTATTACATCTCAACAGAGCTTTCCAATGCCGACCTTGGTGCAGGACAACCAGACCAAGACAGCACGAACGATCTAACCAAGTTCCAGCTAACCGTGCGAAATCTGTATGATCCGGGCCTTTTCGAGGAGCCATGGCTAGATCTTCTTAACGGGGAGAGATATGCATCCGGCGATATGCCCATAACCGTCGGCGTCCAGAACTGGGGAAACACATTTGTTGATTTCGATGTAGAAGCTAAGGTGAGAAACGCACTACCTGATCTAATTGCAGTGGAGGACTTCGCTTCAGCGAGCGGCCAAGGATTATCCATCTGGTATGACGATGGGAACAACAACAGCTCGAGACTAGATGACACCACCGGAGGAAACGATATGCTGCCTCAGAATGAAGGAGTTTTCAAGAATCACGCCTATTGGTTGGGNGATCCNACAACAGGATACGGTGATGACTGGAACGAGACACTGACCCTAGATCCAATACAGCTAACCGATGGAGATGCAGACTTTACCTTCCTAACCTTCGATTATTTCGCAGAGGGGGATCATATCTCTGATAGGGATGGAAACGCCTTACAGGCTCGTGACTTCACCCGACTTGAAGTAACTTGGGTGAAGGATGGGGAGGTCTTCGATGGGATAGTCTACGGCAGCTGGACAGATCTTAACGAAAACGGTCTGAGGTANGCTTACAATCCGGTGACTGACTCAGTGTACAATTACTGCGAGGATTTTGATCAGAACGGCCTCTATGAGGAAGTCCAGTACGCTGGAGACCACTCAGGAGATATTGGCGAGGACGGATTCGTAACTTGGTTCGATTCGGACAATCTTGTAAACACAGTTAGAATCGATCTAAGCCATATCCACCTTTTCAACCAGACCAGCGAGGACTCCTTCGGTTGGACCGATGAATGCACTTCCCTCTCGGGCTCAGAGGTAACCTTCACTTGGAGGTTCTTCTCGAACGATGACGGAGTAAACGGCAATGCTGGTTACGCTGGCTTCGGAATAGACAACATCAGGGTTGACGATTATACCTTCATAGATGATGGCGAATACACACAGAGCGTAACGGGGATCGACGCTNCCCAGAAGCGAGTCATAGAGATGGGTGTTCATGACTTCCANAGCGGACTTTACAGAATAGANCTGATGACACTGTACAANAACACCGACAATACCTCCAATTGGTTTGATAAGCCTGAGATAAGCCAGGCTAACAACGTCTCTACGATCCTGTTTGAGATTGCCAATGCGGATATCACGCTACTTCAAGCAGATGTGATGGATTGCGTTTCTGACTCTGTCTACACCTGTGCATACTCCACTAACTGGCTTAACGAATCAGGAGTCAGAACACCAGGCCTGGACAGCCACGATTTCTCCATTCCTATGCTTAATGGGGTGATTGAAGGAATCTATGAGNTCTCGATGAAGATCGTCGATGAGACTACTGGGCAGATTGTGTTCGAGAGCACCTCCGACAATGGCCCATTCATACTGGATCCCCATCAGAGACATCAGGCTAACTGGAGCTCTCCATATGACCAATGGTTCGATGGCCATACCTACAATATCAGCTTCCAAGCTACTCTACTGGAGACGAATGAACTCTCGGGCAATGAGAGATACTTCTCNATAGATTTCCTGGATCAGATAGATGTCGCCATCCTCTCGAATCCCACCGACCAAAATAGGTTACAGCGAGTGAAGCAGGAGCTCAAGTCAATNAACAAGAGCTACACCCAAATTGAGGTTGAGGACTGGTTCGTCTACGGAACTCACGACTGGCTTGTAAAGCACTACAACAAGGTCCTATTACCCTGGCAGACTGATTACAACGTCGAGTATGGCCAGTACTACGAATTGCTCGGCACTCCCAACGAGCAGAATGCCGACTTCACACTGACCGAGACTCTTATTGACTACATGGAGGAGGGTGGTACTCTACAAGTCCATCTTGGCCCATATCGAAGTGATTATGACAAAACCGACCAAAGCGAACCGGACAAACTTCCGTATGGGATGGACATCGTGATGCGAAACTTCTGGAACTCTACCGTAGACAATAGGATCCATTCAGAAAACACCTCGATACTAGACCCCTTCCACCCCATCTTTGATGGTGTTTCAGCATCATCCTTCGATGGNATAAACGGGGGCCAGCACGTAGCACTTTCCGGTCTTGATACCAGTCAGGTCAATCCGTACAACATTCCTCAAGTCTGTGGAGACGCCCCGATTGGAAGCACAGAGGGGGGTTGGGTGAAAGATGGAGGTACTTTCAACGTGCTAATAAGGGATAGAGAAAATACCAATCAGGCCCTCCTCTCAACTTGCAATATCGAAAAGGGAGGGATGATTGTCACTACCATAGACGTGGAGAATCCTTCGGTTTCTCCTTTCGGAGACGAAACCTTCCCACTTCTGTCTAATCTCATTGAGTTCCATCTCTCCCCATATCCTGATGGCTTCGAGATAGCTGGGCAAGGATTCGAGCTGACAATTGATGGATCTGTCCAATCAATGGACGTACTAACCGGAGCCTATGCTAGAAAGGCAATAAAAAGTAACGCAACTCTGGATTTAAGCTTCATAACAGACGTCCCCGGAATTCATGCTGACTGGTTGATAGAATCGGCAGATAACGGTTCGGTGACAGGGTGGGATGGGAACTCGCTTAACACTACAAATAGCCGAATTCACCAGCCTGACCCATCCTCGCCGATAACTGCGACTTTCTGTGTTGAAGACCAGAATGAAGCCCTAGGCTGTAAGATCGACGCTGAGTGGAAGATTTGGCTATTCCTACATGATTCATTCGGAAATACGAGAATTACTAACATCTCACTGTACACTAATGACGTCAATGCTGATAGTACACCCCCTATAGCCCAGATCGATATCATTCAGGACCAATCATTCTTGGATTTCGTAGAGTTTGTTGGATACGAACAGACCCCAACTGGTAAGCAGGATGAGAATGATAACTGGATAATGATCGAGTCTCCCAAATACAGGGTTAGGATATCGGATACTGGCGATACTAGTGTAAAATTCTCTTCTGCAAACAGCAGTGATGTGGGAACTGGCATCAAATCTTTCACATGGCTGGTTAATGGGGACGGGGGGGAGCACGAGTACGAACTCCCTGGAAGTCAGACTGANTGGACCTACACTTTCAGAAATCTGACACCAGGACAGAACCTGATAATGGTCCAACTATCCGTCTATGACCAGAGGGATCAAGACAATGAAGACCCTACGAGGATTTTCTTCGAAGTAGTCGGAGAGTTATTCGGAGATGAGGCTCCGGAGGTTGATTTCGATAGCATTTCTACCGCTGATGGAGATACCTTCACGGCACTTGAATCAGACATAGTAAACCTTACCGGAACCGTTGTGGATAATGACGATAGCGCCGAATGTGACGTTCGTGTCGAGGTCTCTCTCGATGATACTGAAATATTCGACAAAGGCGAAGGAGTCAAGACAGCTCAGAAGGCTCTGGGTAGATTCGACTGGCAAGAGGGACTATGCGACGGGGATCAGTATTTCCTTTCTCTCAACATTTCTCACAAGTATCTCGAGAACCCCGGCGAGGGTAATGCTGGGATTATCTACATCAGAGTTACAGAGGGCTCATATGTCGTAGAGGAGAATATCCAGCTCTACACAAGGCCTAAGGTAGAGGAAACCGGAAATGAGGGTGCTTCTGAAGGCGGTGCATCTCTGACAACTGTGATGGTGGCAGGAATTGGAGCAGTATTGCTTCTGGCTATTCTTGGTGCTACGATGATGTTCATGAGAAGAGGAGGGTCCTCAGATCAGCAAGAGGACTCAGTAGAGTCCTTCGGTGGTGTTGAGCAGATGGATCCNGTGGAGGCCTATGTTCAACAGCTAGTCGCTCAAGGATATGACGAGCAGATGGCTAGGCAGTATGCAACTCAGTACTATGCACAATACTACGCTAAACAGAAGGGTGGGCAAGGCTGATCAGAATACAGGTACTGTTGGACTCCATTTGCTAGGGAGCGCCTCTGAAGACTCCTCGATGAGCTCTATCCTCTGCTGGAATGAAGGAAGCCGCTTTCCTATAACATATGAATAGAGTTTTGAGGATCTAACATCTTCCGGAATACAGACTTTTCCCGAAGTTGACTCTACGTCTAGAGCCCTATTTAGAAAGGCCTCTGGCCTATTCAGCTTCAGAAGTAACCTCCTCGAGATGCGTGCAATCCAGAAGTATAGTAGGATTATGAAAACCATTACAATACCTGTCCCGTACCTTGTGCCCCCTAGAAACATCATCACCAATGTGCCCAAAAGAAATACGATTGGCATTACGAACATAAGTAGGAAATAAGTCTCAGATATTGGCTTTTTTTTCCTCATCCTACTGATTAAACCCCATGATTCATCTTTGGAATTCTCTGGTGAGAATGAAACCTCTTTTTCCAAACTCAATTGTTCTTCGAAAATNAATCTCAGCCTCTGTGATCTGGATTCCAGTGATTTACTGGGTTGCTTGGAAACCAGATCGTCCAGAGAGTTAAGACATTCCTCAGCCTCCTCGAAACAACCCAATCGAATTAGAATTCCTGCCTGCTCAAAATATGGAACAACATCGTTCGGTGACGCCTCTTTCCTTTCTTCCCACCANTGTAGTCCGTGCTCTAGCATTCCAAGGTGAGATACCATTATTTCACCACCTAGGCGCCAAGCCTGNTCATTCTNTGGGTCCAGACTNACTACTTTCTTTGCTGCAGACATAGATTTTGAAGACTGAGCAAGATCGGGCATNAGTGGCCTTCCTCTGGAATCGGTGGGTAGGCCCCATTCAGCCACTGCCATCCACGCATCCGAATGCTCGCCATCGACTGCTACTACTTCTTCCGCCAGAGNTAGCGCCTTTTCCCTATCTCCCCTCTGATCTGCTTCGATAGAGTCAATCCAAAGCATCTCTGCGCTCTTATTCACAAGCATATGCACTAAGGTTGGNATGAAGAATGCTGGGGTAAGCGCTCATCGCCTCTTACCGCCNCCCCTTCTCTTTCCCGAACCTCGTCTATCTCCTGAATATCTGGATTTCTTTGGATTCCTATTTCCACNNCTATAACCACTTTTAGATGACCTTCCTGCAGTTCTTGAGTTACCACTGCTNGGGCTCTTTCTATTACTACTTCCGAAACTCCTNTTTTGACCCCTCCCCCTATTTCCTCCACCACCCTTTTTTTTCTTATCATGGGAATTATCCCTNGGGAATCTCCGCTTCTTTTTGGGCGTCCTATCTCTCGGTGCAATTTCTACTGGAGATCCTATAGTTGCCCGCGAATCAATGCTTTCTTTCAGCGGATGGATGTGGAGGAGGGGTAAATCGACTGGTCCCAGCACAGTTTCGACCTTACCTAATATCCTCCCTCCTACTATTCTGATGACGGCCCCTAATCTCGGAGCTTTTCCGTCGAAAGAAACAAGCAAACCCCCTTTGTGGGATTCCCTATCGACTCTTCCTGTGAAACTCATTTCTTACTCCCTCTAGTTTTTACTGCAACTGCGATCATAAGCGTTAACACTACCTGTTGAGCACTAAGAAAAGGAATATTGTTGCCAGACTCGCTATCTCCCAATTCCTTGTTCGGAGCCAGTTCTTGCATTACCTCTGAATTATCTACATTTTGAAAAATACTAGTACATTTTCCTGATTGATCACATCCTGTGACTTCTACTTCCAGAATTCCTGGAGTCAGAAGGCTAAGGTCAATCCAATCACTACTCCAAGTATTCCCAGATAGCGCTATTTGCCCCATTTTTTCCCCATTTATCGATATATCCATGACTATTTCTTCTCCATCAGGATCTCCGTAGAAACCACTCAACTTCAAAAAGCCCGCATCAATATTTACCTCTCCAATGTTCAAAGTTGGGGGGGAGCTTAATTTTACNATTCCTAAATCAACAACTCTCTGGAGTGAGATATTCCCAACCACAATTTCAACCCACAAATTTACCGGTCCAGGGAGAATGCCAGATGAACTGAGCATTATTACCTGCTCCAATGATTGACCCCTTTGAAATTCAAAATAGCAAATATCTTCGTAAGGATCATTATTATTCTCCTGACATTCGTTTCTTACGTTTGAAATTTGATTCAGTGATAATCTAACTATTGTATTTCCGATCCAATCTGGCGAATGAGACAAGATAACTGGATGTGGTTGGCTTAGAATAGACTCATTGGAACTAATTACTACAGGAACGCCTACATTCCAGGTTCTATCTCCGGAAGACTGACCCGCTCCATCGATGGCCTCGCAGGTGATCTGGACCATATCTTCTATACTTATCCAGAGTGAACCATCAATACTCTGGGAAATCTGGCTTCCCTCAGAATTACAGTTAATTTCTAGATTTGACACTCCAGCCTCATCATCAAACCACAATGAAACCTCATTCCAATCAGACAATTTTGTTTGACCTTCTCGATAAACTGGAATCCAAGCATTATCTTCAGGAGCTTCCTCAGTCCATTCCGGAGCTTCGTCTATTGGTACAGGTGAAGTAGTGAAATCAGCAAACACATCTTCTCCATAAGGCCAATTCTCACGAGAAAAGTTAGAATCTAGCAAGTATGTCAAAGTCCCGTCTTCATTCGTCCTTAGATGATAACTTGCTGTCCCATCACCAATACAACTTCCCCTGGCCGGGGTGGGAGTAATTTCATTCTCCCCCACATCCTTTCCTACGAACCTCCCCTCGCACTCTTCCCACATATCCATCCTCAGATCAGGAATTTGTGGAAAGGTAAACTCGAGTCTTGCATTGCTCATATTTGATGAGTTGAACGAAACGGTGAAATTGTTTGGATCGCGAATCTCATCAATGACCATCGAAGCGTTCAACCAAAGCTCAATTCTGCACTCGTCTTCACCAATCGACTCGTTAACATCAATATCACAGTCTCTTGTGACTGTTGGTATTACTGGAACCTCAAAACACTCATTTGTACCAAATCCCTGACATTCTCTCCCCTCTGAGTGTCTGACCGGCACCCCGTTGTAATGTCCAATGTTGGTCTTATCATTTTCCCANCTGGTATTGCCCCAATATACTCCAACCCCACCTCTGTGGGCTGGACCGTCTCTGAAACCAATTCTGGTAAGGCTGTACTCCAAGCAGTCTGCAGCTATGGAAACCATGAGTTCGATTTCTTGTGTGGATAACCATCCATCTCCGCCGGTTGGCATGATCCCATCCAGAAAATAATCCAGATCCTTTCTGATCTCATCTGCGAGAGTCCAATTAATCCAAGCTCTAGCATCTACGTCAGCAGTCCTCCAGTCATCATTTATTCTGACTTCAAAAATTGCTTGATCGTACAGGAAAATGTCTTCAAATGTTATCGACCCACATCTTTCCTCCAACGAGCCTTCTCCATCCAATTGATTCATTCTCAACAGTGGGCCATCAAGTGGTTCGTATTCGGGAATTTCCACAAATGATAACAACAGAACCGAGATTAGACAAATTGTAGCGGTCTTGCTATCCAGAACTCTTCGCACTATCAGCCTCAGGAATCCAAAGGTCATGATAGTATCCCCTACGAAAAAATATTATCCGAGTTTTACTATCTCTCCAGTCCAGTGGAAAACCAGCAATTCTTCTTCTAGTCCCTGTCCGAAGCCTACAATCATTCCACCGCTGGAGCCGATATAGTCCACGGACCAGTTTCCGTCAGTTTCCCTTATCGTCCAAATAGAACCACTGCAGAAATCCCCATACAAATACGACATCCTAAAATCCGAAGGGCCCCAATCCATCCAGAATCCCCCTGTGATGGAACAGTTGCCCTGTTGGTGAGGGTAGGAACTAATCGGATCGGTAAATCCTTCTGGACTAGGACCCGCATCTTCATCAACATCACAAGAGCCATCATCATTTGTGTANCCGTTAGAATGTAGCTTATACATTCCTTCTCTATCTGACCAACCAAGGTTAGCACTTTCATTGAGTTGGACCAGATTCACCTCTTCCCAACAATTCTGCCCTACATCTGCAATCCAAAGTCGATTCTGATTATCTACGTCAAACCTCCAGGGATTACGCAATCCGTAGTGCAGGACGTAAGGGTCTCCTACTGGTTCTTCAACAACTGGCTTTACTCCCTCCTCATCGACAGAAAACAACAATATCGATCCAAGAGGACTCTCTGGACTCTGTCCATTCCCATCTTCATCATAATGACTGCCTCCGTCTCCCAAGCCCCATAGAAACTTGTTGTTTCCTAAACTCAACAAATGACCTCCGTTATGGTTTCTGTAAGGTTGTTCTATTGTCATCAATACGACTATCGAGGATAAATCTATTTCTCCGTTATAGCTGATGTTCGCTGAAGCAAGAATCAGATCTGCNTCATTTGATCCTTCACAGGACCCATCTTCTATGTATGAGAGAAGAACAGTTCCGTATTCAGATAGATTCTCGGCAAAAGCTGCACCTAAGAGGCCCTGCTCATGGTGACAGTTGCTTATCATTTCCCCCATGTCAGCAACGTGTGAAATTTCCAAACCATCCCATGAACTAATTTTTCCTGATAATTCGACTATCCACAATTCTTTGGTAATTGNATGCACCATCGAGAGGATGGGACTTTGAAAGGAATCAAGATAAANTTCACATTCCAATTCGTATTGTTCTTCAATTGCACAGTCCCAACTTTCTGGCTCTGGCCACGTGAAAGATTCCTTTTCAGACAGACAACCCGAAAAAGGTGTCAATATCGCCATTAATGCTACCGCAATGCCAACTTTCATCCAAAGTCCTACTTCTCTAGATAAGCGCGGATGCCGGGGACATTTGAAACTGCGTCTGAGTACGTACCAAGATGCTCATCTGCTGTAGTAGCAACCATGCCTGCCGTATTCAACACNTCATTCAGTATCTCTCGTCCCTCCGCATCGTCATCTAATGCCAACAAGGCACCCTGAATCTTAAGCNTGGTCTCATTATCCATTCTGGCCGGATCGTACATTACTGGATGGCTTGGAGCTTGACCGAAAGAGGGGAGCATTACTATTTCGTCTCTGTCTAGGCACCAGTCAGGACCGTCTGGAACTCCATCCTCATCCTCATCACAATAAAGCCTGTATGCGGTGTCTTTTACTAGAGCGANATCGCCATGTCCGGTCATCATGCATTTCATGGCTCCTTTGTAGCCGGAGTACTGTGTCCCGCCCTCGGGTATTTCTGAATCCTCATGGAAGAAGTTTGTCACAGTAGCCCTCAAGGACTCTATCTCATCAGGATCTCCGATCACCTCAGCATAATCATTTCCAATAAGATAACCCATTGGTATCAACATCCCAGCGCTTTTCAGCCACCCAGTATGACAAGACTTCTTTCCTTCCATCACTGCGAAGGGATCTGTTGAGGGATCGTCATCTAGGTATGCGGCCGCAATATCAGAGTCCGCTTTAACCCATGCTGCAGCATTGTAGAACACCCTTCCATCAGGCTTCTTTTCTACGGCAACCACGTCCAGGTCATACACTTGGTAGCCCAGCCATCCGGCCGCACCATCAACCATCGCGATTTCTGCGTTTCCGTTTGCGACTGCTTCTATTGCGGCTATTTCGTCCGCAACCGGGTATACAACGACCTTCTCGCCGGTGAGGCTACTGAGTTTATCTGCCATTTCTTGGGGGTTTGCTTCCCAGAATAGATAGGTGTCCTTCACTTCATAGGCAATTCTGATACAGTCCTCATCTCCTTCACACTCATCATANTTAACTGTAAACAACGCCCACAAAACAGCAGCTGATATCATCAATCCCACAACTGCAACCGGTACTGCCTTACCTTCGAATTGGTCTCTTATCATACTAATCGCTGAACTCATAAATCCTCCGAAATACACAATGGTCATAAATTTAGGGTTACCTAAATGTCAAAAGAGAAATCATCCACCCACGTACATGACATCGATAGTGTCAATCAAGGGCCTAGAGGTTGGATTCCATGGATCACCNTTGTTATTTATCGANGATNTTCATGTGAATCAAGGTGAAATACTTGCTGTAACAGGTCCATCAGGTATCGGCAAGACATCACTTCTGAGAACTATCGCAGGTATTCTAAGGCCTATATCTGGAACGGTGGATGTATGTGGAGCCAGGCTTCCTGAGAGGCCGGAAAGAGGATCANTAGGGTACATACCACAAAAACTGGGACTTGTCAGGCACTCCAGTGTATGGGCCAATGTAATGTTAGGTTCAAGGGCTGGGAATCATAGGGCAGAATCCCGTGAAAATGCAATGAGTGCGATAAAAGACTTGGGTTTAGCAGATAAAAAGAATGAGCCAATTAAGAGGCTCTCAGGAGGGCAACAGAGGAGAGTTGCCACAGCTAGGACATTGGCTCAGAGACCTGCCTTAATTCTTGCAGACGAATTTCTGAGTGAGTTAGACGAGGAAACATCAGAAAAAGTGATACATTCTGTTTTGGAATATGTCAGATCAACTAAAGCTGCGATGATTTTGGTGGAACATGATATTCCAAGGGCGAAGGAGATTTCTGACAGACTTTTAGTTATAGACGATGGCCGCCTAAATCCATTCATAACAGACACTTCGATAATGGAGGTAAAGAATTGGTATCANTAGACCGAGAACAAAAAGAGTTGCTTGTATCTGTTTCTGTCCTAATTTTCGGTTTCTGTTTTTTAGTCCAGCTGACCTCTGGTTTGGTTTGGGATTGGAATGGGTGGAAGGTGATTGAGCCTCAATCATATCCTCCTTGTGAAGCGAATAGGTTTCTTCAATTCACATGTTCAACAGCTTGGATTGGGATGATAGAGACATTAAAAATCGCCGTACTAGCAACCTTTTTTGGAATGATTTTCTCGTTACCTATGGGACTTTTGTCCTCCAGAAACCTATTCCCACAGTATATCACTTACCCATCCCGTGCAGTAGTTTCTGCTTGTAGAAGTCTACCTAGTCTAATATGGGCAATAATCTTCGTCATCTTAGTAGGCCTAGGCCCAACAGCGGGAGTCNTGGCCATGTCTNTTTACACCGTCGGATATCTCGGAAAGATGCAGTATGAAGCGATAGAGGGTATGGACAGTGCACCACTCGAGGCCGCAACTGCGATGGGCCTGACAAAATCCGAGGTTTCAGTGGGCATCGTTATTCCGGAAACTGCGAACCATCTTATTGCTCAAATGATATTCATGTTCGAGTACAATGTCAGATCGGGCACAGTGATTGGTATTGTCGGTGCTGGAGGAATTGGCTACTACATTAATCTCTATCTCAAATTCCTTGAGTATGAAGTGGTCGGCGCATATTTGCTAATAATCTTCCTNGTAGTAATGCTGATTGATCTAGTTTCTATTTACTTACGCTCATTCTTCACTGACGAAAGTGAGAATACTAAACCGACATGGGCAGGGNTTTTCGTACCCCCAACCCCATCTTCCGAAAAAAATGAATCCGAATTCTAATAGTCAGCAATAATTCTGATTGCACCGCCATCATAGAAAATTTGTATATGTTCCTTGGCCTTAACTGTGAGCGCTGCCAATGCCTCATAGACCTCCTCATCTTTAACTTTGAATGCCTCCGCAGCTCTTTTGGTCGACCAAGCAACTTCAACAAAATCAGAAGCGGCAATCCATTTCAGAAGTCTCGTCTCAAAATCTGTTAGATCGCCGGTTACCATGGCCTATGCAGTGGGGCTAGGGAAATCAAGGCTGCCCCTGTTTGGAGATTTGTATTTTCATTCGATATTGCAGGATAGTTTCGTATTCCTCCTAATGGGTGGGATACCTTCGCTATGGGCCGGTAAACTTCGGGATATTCAGGTGATTANTGGAGATTTAGGGTTGCCTAAAAACTATAAGACATACCTATTGCCGANGTTTAGGGTGCCCTAAATGAACGGTAAACTACTAAGCTTAATGATGACAACAATAATGATCGCCTCAGCTCTTGCCGGATGTGCAGGAGACGACGTAGATCTAGATGGAGAAGATGGTGGATATGAGTATGCTTCCAACGTCGACAACCATAGAATGCTGATGGGCGATGTCTGCGATATCAAAGACCTGTCAGGAGCATATGACTGGGATGAGGTATCGGATATTTACGAAAATGGAAAATATGCTGAGAAGTCAGACGGATCATACAGGACCCTCGAGGGCTTCGCTAGCGCTTCTGGAAAGAACCATGCCTACGACACATATTACGGTTCTGACGGCTCTTGGGATACCTTTGTATCGGCCGCGATCTCGGGGACTGGACCATTCGCAGGGGAATCAAACACAGTAAGAGATCAAGCAGTTGAGAAGGGAATTCAAAACGGTGTAATGACCGCATACGCTATCCATGAGCTCAACGCTGCCATTATTAAGGCAGAGGCTGGAAATTGGGGAGCAGATGACGCTCAGCACGCATGGGATGAAGGATGGGCATTCTATCATGGTCCAGATGATTCTGACCACGACTTTGACGGATGCGGACCATACGCCACTGCAGATAAGAGGGCTGGTAACTTCGGAACCGCAAACTCTGCTGGCACAGCAGCTACCAATGTTGCAACACTGGCAGCAATGAATGCCGGACTGACCGCTATGCAAAACGAAGACATGCAGGGACTTGTTGATGCACGTGACGAGGTTCTCAAGAACATCATCATCGTATATTCGCAGGCTTCCGTACGATACGCATCCAAGATGACAGACGATCTAGCTGATGGAGACACTGACGACTATGATAAACACCAGGCAGAGGGACACGCTTTCTACAGGGTCATTGAGGCATACGTTGCTGAGCATACCTCAGTATGCTACAACATGGTGTCACACGCAATTACAGCAGACAACACCCAAGCTGCTTGTGAAGGGTATGCCTACTACAATGCGTCTGAAGATAACAACCAAATGAACTACACGGGTTGCTACAACATAGTCACCCACGCAACCACAGAAGACGACAAGACAACTTGCGAGGCATATGGTTGGGTCGCTAATTACTACTCTGACAAAATCGTAGCACTATTCGATCTTGCAAATGATGGTGACGCTTCCGCAGACTACGAGGCCGACGTCAGGAGCTGGCTACAGCCTGCTTGGGATCACTNTGGAATTGTTGCATCAGATATAGGAACACTCCAGTAAATGGATAAGTTGGCGGGGGGAAAACATCACCCCAGCATCATTTTCGGTTTACTGCAACCGTCCCCCCGTCAACAACAACTAACATAAAAGCGAAAAAAAGGTGGTGAGCCANATAAGTGACAGAGACTTACTCTTGATCTTCGGAACAGAGACAGGTAATGCCGAAGAGCTTGCCGAAGATGCGGCGGGTTTGGCAAAGAACTACGACCTGAATCCGAATGTGATGGACATGGAAGACATAAATCCGGATGACATCTCATCATCCAAGAGAGTCATTGTGATTTGCAGTACTTGGGGCGAGGGAGAGCAACCGGTTAATGCCCAAGACCTATATGATGCCGTTTCCGAAACTGAAGAAGGTAGCATGAACGGTGTGAACTTCGCAGTACTAGCTCTCGGAGACACCGCTTTCGAATTATTCTGCGAATCAGGAAAGGAATGGGATGCCATATTGGAGGATAANGGCGGAAAAAGAGCAAACGATAGACTCGATTGTGACACCGATTTCGACGATTATGCCGAAGAATGGATCGAAACAACCCTTGGATTGATGAATGATATTCCCTGAACAACAGTATATCTGAACGCTCAGAATAATTACCACGATACAGGTGAATTTCCTAAATAGAAAACCGGATACAAAAAGTAAGACTTATGCGGAGCATTTGAGGATCAAAGTAAATTTAATCATAGTTTTCTTCAAGATTTTTATCGAATTAATTCACGGCTCGAGCTTCAGAGATACAACCCAATTCTAAATGATGTAATCTTTTAACGGTCGATTTAATATTATATTTTGGGCCGCCTAAACATGAGGATCAATATGAGAGCATCTATCGCAGCAATTCTGATCGTATCATCATTGTTCTCGACAGTTTCCTATGCACAGGATTCAGACCAAGAATCCTTCACTTTATCNGGCAGCGTCTTCACCTCGGATAACCAACCAGCGGGCGCTACATCAATAAAAGTCGACTCAATGGACTCAATCTGGTCAACAGATGGAACATACTCGTTTGATGGCATATCCCCCGGAGAGCACACTATAAGGGCATATTTCATGAATGACGGCCATACTGTGGTCTACCGAAAAATATCAATTGGTTCAAATTTGAATCTTGATTGGTATGTTGACAAAAACTGGGNCACATTCGAACACAATGAAAATCAAGAATACGACTTAGTTTCAATAGAGTTGATACAGACCTCTGAAGTACTACAGGAATATTCTAATTTGGGTGAATTTGGACCCCACGATATAGGCGGATATTACACGTTGAAGGCAACTTATAGTGATGAAATTGCATCTACCCAACATATTCACTTCAGAATGGAGTCAGGTTCATCCTCAAATCCCAACCCCAACCACTTCCAATTCAATTACGGGCATAACAGCGTCTATGGATTCATGTCTGATTTAGATGGAATTCCGGTGCCTGACGTCACTGTGAGTGCCAACAACAGAACATCTGTGACTAACTCCGATGGGTTTTTCCTGCTCCAGAATCTTGAAGTCGGTTCGACACATTCCATCACAGCCACATATTGGGGCAACGATCTGATTGAGCCCATTCCGATAGAGATAACCAACAACCATGGTTGGCTCAACCTAACCGCAACAGCGGAAAAGAATATGCCTGACTTCGCTAATTTCTCGACTCAGATAATAACTTCATCTTTAGAAACAATCGATGTTCGCTGGAAAGGTGGTAACTATACAGACTACTACTCCTTGTTTTTGGAAGGCGAATTGGTATACAGAGGGGCGCAAGAGTCCTACGTTTTTGACCCTCAGGAACCAGGAAACTACCATTTTTCGGTGGAGGCGACGAACTCCAATGGATCAAAGATGAACCCCCAAGAACTCAGAGTAGTTGTTCTTCCGATCCAGTCCAACTCCGATCTGTGGTCCACAGGGATGAGTTGGGATTACACGATATTGCACACGCCTTATTACCAGCAAAACAAGACATACACCGCCATTGGATCTGAGTCAATCGAAAACGCCTTCGGCGATGTGGTAGAGACCTATCTAATGAGGATCTCAGATGATGATTACGAGGAAGGAGAGAAGGCTTTCCGTTGGGTAGATAAAAATACTCTAATGACAACACACACCTACTGGGTTGACTCTCCATCCGTGTCTTCATATTACCAAGAAGGCTTCCTTGGTTGGAAATTCTCCGATCAATATGGAAATGCAGTCAATCCTCTCCTGTATAGTGGTAACGAGGAGATAAACCTCCATTTCAACCGGACTAACATTATCGGTGTCCCTGGTCATCCAAACGGCTATGAAGATACGACCAACAAAGTGCAAATAACGCACGGGGTTACCCTTGAAACATCAGCTGGGGTCTTCAAAACCACATATCTGAGAATTACCGATGATGATGACGGAGTCCTTTCGTGGGAAATGTGGTACAATGAGACCGTTAGGAACTGGGTAAAGGTGATTGATAGAATTCCTGGTTCCCACTCCGATATTGTTACTTGGGAGCTGACATCATTCGAAGTTCCTGTCACGCCGCAATTCTTGACCGAGGATAACTCAAAATTCTCTGATCACGATTTCGTGATCGAATGGGCGAACTTTCAAGGTGCTAGCTACTACCAGCTTACGGAAAATGGAAATCTGATTTACACCGGCCAAGATACCAATATCAGCCTGAGCGATAGAGTGGACGGAGACTACACCTACGGGCTTAGCGCTGTAATGGAAACCGGCACGACGTTAGATGGAGAACCCATAAATGTGGCAGTTTCTTTTGTGTTGAAACCGCCAACCTTCTTGACAGATTCTCACTCTGTTAACGGCACTTCGTCTGAGGTTTCCTGGTCAGCAGTTGATGATGGTCCGGCCCAATACACTGTTCTGGTATTACACGGGGACGGTACTTCTTCCATCGCCTATGAGGGAAGTGAGGAAACCGCAAACATAGACGTTCTAAAACCGGGCATCAACCGCGTAAGGGTTATGGTCGCACTGAGCGACGAGGTGGTCTCTGAGTATTCGGATTCCATATTCATCACATCCCCTGAAGAAACTGAGGAGAGCGACAAACTTCCATTCCAGTCCTCGATCGCGACACTGGTGGTCCTGTTGATAGGCCCATTATTCGCTAGGAGGGACGAAAGGTGATCAGAAGAACAAACATGGCCGTATTCCAAGTAGTAATCGTTCTGGTTACTGTGGTGGGTGCATGGCAAGTCTCCGATATAATCGAAGATTCTTCGCAGACTGGAACCCTCGTTGTCACCGATTCGAATGATAGGCTTCACAGATTTTCTGACAAACCCGAGCGTGTGGTTCTCACAAATACTTACGCGGCAAGTGTGATGAGAATGCTCGACATTGATAACTCGGTTATAGTTGGGGTTTCAGGAGACTTTAGTGACGAGCAGTTATGGCCCGAACTCTCAAGGAAGGATATCGTGCAACAGTCTGCACACTCGGAGATAGACTTCGAATCGCTGTTGGATACAAGGCCTGAGATCTATATTGTCTTCGCCACCAATGGGATGGTAGATACAAATGCAATCCGGGATAAGCTCGAGCCGGTCGGCGTAAAGGTCTTGGCGCTAGACTTTTACAAGTATGATTCCCTGAAAAGAGAAATAGGGGTCTTAGCAGAGATATTCGGCAAACAAAATGAGGCAGCAGAGCTTTTTTCCGAGTTTGATCAGATAGAGGGAATTGTTTCTGAACGAGTGTCATCTTTGGAAATCTCGGAAAGACCTTCGGTAGTCATCGAACACCATGCATCACTTGTACGAGATCCAGTGGTTCTAACAGGGACATCGCAGTGGACAGACTTAGTTTACATGGCAGGTGGGGATAACGTATTCGCAGGATTGCCAGGGCACACCACACACGTCGACATGGAAGAGATACTAAACGCCAATCCAGACGTCCTAATGTTCGACGGGATTGTATTCGATATTGGATTCAACTCATATGATGACGAGGGCAGGTGTTCAACTCATTTCGATTATATCGCGGAGAGGGCGGGCTTTGACCACATGGAAGCAGTCAATAACGGTAGGATGGCTATAATGTCTGGGGAGTTCGCCGGTCCTATGATGATTCACGGCTTACCGACTCTTGCTAAGATAATGCATCCCGAACTATTTTCCGATGTAGATGCGGACTCATTCCTAAATGATTACTTCTCCAAATATCACGGAGTCGAGCGAGTTGGGAAATTTGTTTGCTCCCCATAGAGGGAAAAGAATGGATGAAATCACCACAGCACACCAGGAAAAGACCACTCGTCAACTAGTCATGGTCAGCTCACTTTGTTTGGTGACTCTCATTTTCGCTGTTATCTCTATGGGCACTGGGTCATCAGAAACCCTGGATATGACATCAACAATGAGGATTATCTTCGGGATTGATAACCCGACCAAACTACAGTCTGACATAATATGGAGATTGAGATTTCCCAGGGTATTGATGGCGATAATAGCCGGTACGGCGCTGGCAACGGCAGGCGCACTCATGCAAGGATGCCTCGGTAATCCCCTAGTCTCACCGCTCACTCTCGGTGTAGCATCCGGAGCTGCTTTAGGGGCTGCATTCGCAATAATTCTCGACTTCTCCGTCATACCGAATGTCGCAATTGTGGCGAACGCGTTTTTGTTCTCTTTATTGGTAGTCGGAATAATAATTCAGCTCGGCAGTATGCGATCCGTCTCAGCTGAGTCTTACATATTGGTAGGAATAGCCATAACTTTCATTGCTGGAGCCATAGTTTCCACCCTGACCTATTTCGCAACAGACGCCCAGCTATCGCAACTGACTCACTGGTCATTCGGAAGTTTGTCCAGACCCACTCTTGAGGATACCATCTGGATAGGTGCCACTGTCCTATGCCTAATACCGATGAGCCTAATTTTCGCATGGGACCTTAACGCAATGTCACTAGGGGGGGATGATTTTGCAATATCGACGGGCGTCGACCCCCAAATAACCAGAAGAAACATTCTGATTCTCTCGGCACTGCTAACTTCCGTCGTAATATCATTTACCGGACTCATAGGCTTTGTCGGCCTAGCAGCCCCTCATATGAGTAGGCTAATTATAGGAAACGACTACAGGAAGCTGATACCATGCTCTGCTGTATCAGGCTCACTTCTGATGCTATTCGCTGATACCGTTGGTAGGACCCTTTTCTCCCCGATAGTTATTCCCGTAGGAATCATGCTCTCGATAATTGGCGGACCAGTCTTCATGTATCTGCTGATGAGGCACAGAGGAGTGGTAATGTGAGCATTTTAAACCCCGAAAAGTCCCTTTCAAAGGAGTCTAATGACGAAATTGTCAGGGTAAGTAATTTGAGATTTAGCTGGGGTGAAAAAATCGTTTTACAGGACATTAGCTTCAGTATCAACAGCGGGCAGATCGTCGCGATCCTCGGTAAGAATGGTGCAGGGAAGACAACTTTAATCAAATGCCTGAATGGAATACAGAAGCCAAAGGTGGGCAAGGTAGAAGTATGCTCCAAGGACATATCAGAACAAAGCCTGTTAGAGCTATCGAAATTAGTTTCCTACGTCCCACAGTCAGTCAGAACCAGTTTTCCAATGGACGTTTTTGATGTTCTCATGTTAGGAAGGAGGCCGCATGTATCTTGGAGGACTTCGCCTGAGGACCTAGAAACAGTCAGCGATACGCTCAGACAGTTCGGACTCCAAGATCTCGCGTTCAGGAGATTCAACAGGCTCTCTGGTGGTGAGAGGCAGAGAGCAATAATAGCTAAAGCAGTCGTGCAAAATCCCCGCATTTACCTACTAGACGAACCGACCAGTGACTTGGACCTCCAACACCAATTGCTGATCATGGAGAAGGTCACAGATATCATAAAGAACAGTGGGGGCCAAAAATCGGCTATTTTTGCGATACATGACATCAACATGGCGGCTCGGTTCTCAGACAGAGTGATACTGTTACATGAGGGTGAAATACTGGCTGACGGTACACCTTCGAAGGTCATCACGCAAGATAACATAGCCACTGTCTTCGGAGTCGATTCCGAGATAACGCTTTCATCGGCAGGGTCCCGTATGAACATAATCATTGGAGAACGTTTAAAAAAGGGTGATAGAGAAAATGAATGAAAGAAGAATACAAAAAAAGGGGCTAAGTGAAACGGAGACCGACTCGCTCACAAGCAAGGATACATCGATAGGTAACGAGGATTACGGAAAAGCGTCCGATGGTTTTGCCCAGGAGTGATATTTGATGGTTGGAGAGAAAGAAGAACAGGATAAGATACCAAGACACCTTCCTCCAAAGGGATCTGATACCAGCAGTCAAGAGCTTCTCTATGACACAAACATACCCACTCCCAGTCACTCCGAACACGCCAGAACTATGGTTAGTACGATTGGGACTGGGACTCTATGTACGCTTTCGACAGACCCTGATGGTTACCCTTACGGGTCCTTTGTGACATTTGCTCTTCACGAGAACGAGCCGATATTCTTGATAAGCGCTTTAGCTGAGCACACCAAGAACCTGCAGGTTTCGCCTGAGTCTTCATTATTGATAGCTGAGGCAGGGGAGGGAAACCCTCTGGCATTGGGTAGAACAACTTTGATTGGAAAATGCGAGAAAATGGCAGAAAGCGAAAGAGAATCAGCGAAATCGGTCTTCGTACAGACTCATCCCGACGCTAGTTTTTACGCTGATTTCAAGGACTTTTTCTTCTACAAGCTAGAGGTGCAGTCTGCACGTTACATAGGTGGCTTCGGGAGGATGTCATGGATAACTGGAGATGATTGGAAGAGTGCTGAGCCTGATCCCTTGGCAGAATCTGCCGCAGGAATCATTGAGCACATGAACGATGATCATAGAGATGCCATGGTCGTGTGTTGCACTAGACTCAGCAGAGCAAAAGACACCTCTGATGCATTTATGACGGGTATCGACAAGTATGGTTTTGAGATGTCCGCAATCACCGATGAGGGCCCCAGGCCGATAAGACTGGCCTTCGATAGACACGCAACCACATCAGAAGAAGCTCGGAAGGAGATTGTTAAACTAGTAAAGAAAGCGAGGAATATGGTCGATTAGGAGCCCGATAAAACTTCTCACTTATGGTACTGAAAGGACAGTTGCGGCATCTCTATTGATTAGGGGCAACTTCATTTCTGATAGGCTGGGAAGAACGTGCAATACACAGGCGTTACCACAAGCGGGGGCAAGGTAATCCATTCCTGTATCTGTCATGATCAGTCTAACTCCATTACCGGCAGGTATCAGCGCGTCTATCGCTTGAAATTCCATCATCATGGTTACCTCCTGCCCAGGAGTCACAGTCTGTGGCTCAGAGCCACCCTCATGATACCTCACATCCATAGTGGAGTGACCGATCCGAACCCCAGTCACCAGATCCTGCATCTCAATGAAGACCTGTCCTCCGTCGAATGAAGGCACTGCCGACAGATGTACTGTTGCTAGACCAGAGATATGCATATCGAAGTCGATGTTTATGTCTGGACAATCAACGATAATCGATTGATCACCACCAACACCTGGGACCGATCCACCTACTACGGGAGCGCCTCCGATGAACACTCCGCTGCTACTGCAAGATCCCAAGGGGACACTGTATAATTCTGCGTCACGGGGAGGCCATACCTCTTCTATTCTCCACTGCCCATCGTTCCTTTGGATCTGCGCGATTAAATCCGGCTTTTCACCGACTCCTTTGAGATAGTACTCAAACCACTCGAAGAGGTCCTGCGCCCAGTCCCACCTTGTCATATTCATGATTGCCTCAGCCCCAAAACCACTCCCCAGATTTTCGTGCTTCTCCCACTGGTCAGGATAATCGTGCCCCCACTGTCCAAGCATTCCTCTCACATCATAACCAACATCAAGGTAGTCAGTGTACCAGTTAGTCCCCGGAGGGCCACCGAATACCTGATGAGGATCGACATTCCAGTCCTGCATCCCCTGGACCCAGTATATCGAGCCGTTCCAGTTTTGGAAGGCCTTGTCAATGTGACTTCTCTCCTCGTAATAGTTTTGCATGTAGGGGTCCATTTCGCCACCGACGTAGGTCACAGGCCCTGCAAAAAGTCCTTCGACGATATCCGGACAGACGTTATCCAGATCATCCGCATTGTAATCGACAGTACTTGAAAAGTAATTCATGTGCATAACTTGGCTTCTTGCCTCTGCGCTACCATTTTTGTACAGCAATGGATGTAAGGCAGTTGTTCCGGATACAGGAACAATGGTCTTCAGGAACTTGCTACCCATTGCAGCAGCCTCCCATTGGGTTGCACCTTCGTAGGACTTTCCATACAATCCAACTTTTCCATTGCTCCATTCCTGGGACCCTAGCCACTCGACTGCTTCGTGAATCCCAAGACCTTCACCCGCCCCCCGATAGTCAAAACAGCCAGAGGACAACTCTGTACCAAAGACGCTGACTTGGGCAAATGCATACCCATGGGGAACAAAGTTTTCGAAAATGAATTCTCCACGCCCCGGACTCACCACATTTGTAGCCGATGATTCGCTACCGGGTTGGCCATAGGAGAAATACGGGCTTATTACAGCAATCACAGGTACCGTTTCACCATCCAAAGTGTTGTTCGGGAGCCAGTATGATAGGTGAATTACAGAGGTTTCGGGACCTATTTCCCAAATCTCGCTTGTATCGACCTCAATGTATGCCTCGCGAACCTCCAGATGTGTGTATGGTCCCGTTTCCAACACATAAGAGAACGTGTGATTCATCTGCCAATCGAGGTTGTGACGTTCCCATATGGACGGGTAAATAGAATCAGAATCTGACCTGCCCTCTCGATCATTGTCTCCTGAAATACAACCTGAAATGGTCGACAAGAGCATGATAAATGACATTAGCAGGCATAGCATGGGCGCCCTCATGGTATTCACCATACTTGCCTCAGTCGACTCTCCCCAATCAACCTCTCGGAATTTCGATACAATATATCATAACCCGAGGATATTCAGGCTCAGTCAGGTGGCCTGATTTTGCACTACTATTTTCCCGGCATGGCTGTAGGCCTAATTTTGATGCAAACTGCTATTGTAGCCCCCAGCTTGTTCAGAAACCTAGAGATTGACGATTTCGGTAGGGCAATCAGAGATTTGTGGCCTAAATTCTTCCTTGCTTTAATTCTAATTGGAGTGTTATCGACTACATCGTTGTACTTCGAGGACGATGCGAAGCTTCTGCATTACTCCATAGGATTAACAACAATATTTCTATCACTTGTCTGCTACCTACTAATCCCGGCCACAAATAAGGCAACCGATGAAGGAAACGAAAAAAAGTTCTCTATTCTCCATAGGATAAGCGTCACCTCCACAGTGATAATACTGGTATCAAACATCATCTTTCTGATTATTTAGTGTCCTGTACACCGTCCGTTAGGAGTATCTTATTTTCGATTTCACTGTGAACAACTAAAAAATATGACTTTTCATAGGAATTACAAATAATTAAGTGGATAGTTTTGACCATTATACATCATGGCTAATAGGGGCGTTCTGATGATTAACGTTGGAACGCCGGATGAGCCGACGGTTGAGTCTGTTAGAAACTATCTCCGGGAGTTCCTTCTAGATCCGGACGTGATAGACGCCCCATACCTAATCCGGCAACTTTTGGTCAGAGGCATAATCCTGCGTGCGAGGCCGAAAAAGGTCGCACCCCTATACAAGAAAATATGGATGGCAGAAGGCTCGCCCCTGAGAGTTTACTCAGATAGAATAGCCGAGGCTGTGTCTGAATTACTCGATGGCATACACATAGAGCATGCCATGAGGTACGGGAATCCAAGCATAAATTACGGATTGCGTAAGTTAATGCACTCTGGAGTAGAAGAACTACTCCTTCTTCCGATGTTCCCTCATCACGCTCAGGCGACCACCGAAACAGCACTGAAGCACGCTTACAAGGAACTGGAGGAGTTATCTTGGCACCCTACTATAATCGAGATGGGCCACTTCCAGACAGATGATAATTACATCACCCCGCTAGCTAGTTCGATAGAGCCACATCTTGATGATGATACGCACCTTCTTTTCTCATACCATGGTCTTCCTGTATCGCATGTAAAGAGGATAGACAGATCAAAGAAACACTGTCAAAAGGTGGATAACTGTTGCAGCATCTCCTGCGATGCTAATGAGCTCTGCTACGGTCACCACTGTATGGAGACTAGTCTTGCGGTATCCGATAAACTTGGATTACCCTCAGATAGGTGGTCGATTAGCTTCCAAAGCAGGCTTGGGCCGGTGAAGTGGCTAACACCATCGACCTCTGATAAAGTGAGGGAGCTAGTTGGGAGGGGGGTTACTAATCTAGCCATCGTAGCACCAGCCTTCCTTGCAGACGGCCTCGAGACTTTGGAGGAATTGGATATCGGAATACGAGAAGAGTTCGAAGAACATGGCGGGGAGAAGCTCACCGTCATTAAGTGCCTGAATGACAATCCAGATTGGATTGCAGGACTTACCGAGATGGTGGAAGGTAAGTTCGCTCCGTCTGTTACTGCATGAACAATTCGGATATTCTCTCCGCCTCATCGACAACATGCGTCACAGAAACCCCGCTAGCAGTCCATCCAGCATATGAGAATCGCTCTTGATGATCCAGTAGGGAAGAAAGGTAACCAGGGGGATATCGGGGGATCGCCCTCTCTCCTATTTTTTGGAATATGACAGGGGCTGCCTCAAAACCAATTAGATTACTAAGTGCATCTTTAACAGTTTGATCATCACCATCCCATCTAGTATGGGGGACCATCAGTCGAAACAGCCTGTGTCCATCAGGTGCTCTATCCGAAGAATGGATATCCGACTCGTGGAGGATGCCGCTTATTGGAATATTCGGATCCGGAATTAGGGTACCATATCCTAATTCGACTTCATTTACCTCCTCCTTTGGGTAACCAACAGCGAAAACCGAAAGCGAACTCTCTCCGGCCTCCCTGTTCGGAAGTCCCGAAGCCCAAATTATCGAGGAGAGGGGAACTCCGTAAGCTGAAGACACCTCATCCGGAGTTTTCTCGTTAACTTCCTTGATAATATCGACATTGTTCATCTCCGAAAGCGCATCATTAAGTCCGTGGATAATATCTTCCATTCCTCCGTCCATAGATGCCAGACTTCCTTTCTTGGGGATGAAAATCGGGTACGAATCCGTAATCATCTTCTTCATTTTTCGGTTTCCAATTGGAGGATTCACACCAAAACCAGTTAGTCTGGGAAAAAGGAAATTTGCGTCCACTCGCTCGGCTTTATCATTCACAATCCCCAATGTCATTGCATCCGCGATTTCCTTATTTCGAAGGATATCATAAACCGATGGACTGCCCTTCCTCGAATTAATGAGACCTCTAAGAAATCCAAATAAACCGATCTTGAAAATTGTAGACGAAGATAATCTATGCTTACCACCCTGGAGGATCACCCATCTAGAGGATGCCGATTCCCTGGAGGGGCTGAAGGAATCTTCCATGCCTAGGTCGTCAACGAGCCTCCAGAAGGATGGATGGGGTCTCACTGCATTAACCGATATGTCACATACCCACTCTCCCTGTCTCCATGTTTTTATTACTCCACCTAGCCGATTGCTCTTCTCAAGTAGTTTGATTGGAAGATCAGGCCTAGCAGACCCGATTCGGAACGCTATCGATAGTCCGGACAATCCGCCCCCTACTATTGTCAAACTATCCGACTCATGTAGTTCTTGGCTTACGAGTAGTGGTCTCCTAAGCTCATCACCATGACGAATCCAGTCTTCCAAGGTATACATATCAAACCCAAGCCTAGGACCAATCTCTCGGTTTCCTCAGGACTGCTAGCAGACGTTCCTCATCGCTATCATCAGCCACCTCGTGACAATACTCCCACCTCGCCTCTAAGGGTAAGGACATCAGTATGCTCTCTATTCGACCATCGGTCCTTAGTCCGAATTTTGTCCCCCTATCATGGATGAGGTTGAATTCGACGTATCTCCCTCTTCTAATCCTCTGCCACACCTTCTGTTCGTCGTCGTAATGCATTTCCTTCCTGCGATCCAAGATCGGTATATAGGACTCGAGAAAGCCAGCCGCGCATTCCTTGACGAAATCAAAGCAAGCGTCCTTTCCCCCTTCATTGAGATTGTCAAAGAAAATCCCACCGACCCCTCTTCCTTCCTTCCTGTGGGCGTTGTAGAAATACTCGTCACACCAGGCCTTGAATCTCTCATAGTCAGCAATAGCATGCCGCCCGCAAATCTTCTTGTAGACAGAGTGAAAATGCCTAGCATCCTCCTCAAACAAATAAGAGGGAGTGAGGTCAGCACCGCCTCCGAACCACCAGCTTCCCTCGCTCTCCCTGTCCCCTCTTTCGAAATATCGGTAGTTTGAGTGAACTGTAGGGGCCATCGGGTTGCTTGGGTGTAACACAAGACTGACTCCCGTAGCAAAGAACTCTAGGTTCCCTTCCGGACCTATTCCCCCGCCCATCCCGGCCGCGGCTTCCTCGCTCAGCGTACCGTGTACCATACTCACGTTTACGCCTGCCTTGTCGAAGACGGAGCCCGAGGAGAAAACTCGGCTCCTCCCTCCGCCCCCTCCTTCCCTCCGCCACTCGTCTTCCCGATAGTCGGAGTCATCGATAGACGATATCACACTGCAAATATCGTCCTGAACTTCTCTGACCATATTCACCATTCGGTCTCTCATTTGATTCCTCCTGCAACGGTTTTCAAAACTGCCTCGACGTTTTCGATCTTGGAGTCTGGAGTCATCCCATGACCCAGATTGAAAATGTGTCCTGGACGATTCCCAGCCTTCTCTAATACACTTCTAGCGGCGTCGATCGCGCCTAACTGAGAACCATGTAGGTAGGATGGATCAAGATTTCCTTGTATGGCTAAATCATTACCATAGTCTCGCCTGTTGGTGTATAAGTCATCCCTCCAGTCGAGGGATATTGCATCGATATCCAGGCTTCGGATTTGTTCGTGTAGATGGCCGGAACCCTTAGCATAGTGGATTAACGGAACGTCGTTTTTAGCTTTCTCTCTGAAGACTCCAATTGCACGAGCAGTCGCCTTTTTTCCAAACCTCTCATACTGCTCGGGCGAAAGTAATCCAGCCCAGGTATCGAATAATTGGACCGCGTCAGCTCTTCCGTAATTGACTTGGTCAGCTAATAAGTCCCCGACTACGTCGGCTACTCTTCCAAGCAATTCGTCAGCCATTTTTGTATTGGAGAAAATACTCGCTCTAGCGCTATGAAAGTCCTTGTCTCCGGTACCACCCGATAACAGGTACATCGAGATTGTCCATGGGCAACCTGCAAAACCTAATCTAGCCTTGGTATCTCCTAATTCGCCTATTTCAGCGAGGGCGTCTGCGGCCCAGGGAGCGTCTTTCCTTGCGTTAAAATCAGCCCAGTCATCAATCTGTTCAAAATCAAACTTGTCAATTCTAATTCCGTTTCCGTATCTAACTTCGTAACCGAGAGCAGGCAGGGGGGTCAAAATGTCACTGAACACGATTGCAGCGTCAATCTCCGGGTATCTATCCAAAGGTTGGAGTGTTATTTTGCTACAAATATCGACATCCATACATCTTGTCCAAAAGTCCTTCTCCTTCGCGATCTTTCGATACTCTGGGAGATGCCTTCCTGCTTGACGCATGAACCAAACAGGTACTCTGTCGACCTCGGTTTTATTCAGAGCGGCAAGCAACCTCTCCTTTCCTTCCATTTAATCACCGATCTCGATAAGTGCTTCTTCTAGCGCTGCGGCCATGCCTGTGATGTTATCTTCACTGTGAGCTGTCGACAGGAAACCGATCTCATATGCTGATGGCGCCAGCATATATCCTCGCGCCAGCATCCCTCTGTGCAGGTCGGCATAAACCTCTCCTGCCGCGGCTGGGATTTGATCTGCCCTCCTAGGTGGTTCACCATCCCCCGGTGAGAACCAGAAAAGGCTCCCCATCCTAACAAGCCTGAATGGGTTTCCTTTCTCCTCGAGTATGGGCACCACCAAATCTTCAAGTGTCCCTCCCAAAGAGTCTAGCAAGTCATAGGCTGCCTCATCCAAGAGGTCTAATGTCGAGCTGCCAGCTACCATTGCTAGCGGGTTCCCTGAGAGTGTTCCTGCCTGGTAGACGGGTCCCAACGGAGACAAATGCTGCATTACCTCTTCCCGAGCCCCATAGGCACCAACGGGAAGCCCCCCTCCGATTACCTTCCCCAAAGCGGTGATATCAGGAGTGACTCCACAAACCTCCTCATATCCTCCATTTCTGAATCTGAACCCACTAATCACTTCGTCGAAGACCAGTAGAGCGCCATCCTCCTCACACACTTCCTTTATTTGTTCGAGAAACTCATTCCTTTGTATCAAAAGACCGTTATTCGCGGGCAAGGGCTCGATGAGGACCGCAGCGATCTTTCCTGGATACTCCTCGAACAGATAACGAAGAGCACCTATGTCATCTAGCGGACAAACAAGAGTGGTCGATATGGTGGACTCCGGAATACCGGGACTGCTGGCGATGCCGAAAGTGGCAAGCCCGCTTCCAGAACTGACCAGTAGAGAATCTATGTGGCCATGATAGCAGCCATCAAACTTTACTATGTGGTCTCTGCCAGTTACTCCACGAGCTAGCCTTACCGCGCTCATTGCTGCTTCAGTCCCCGATGACGTAAATCGCACCATGTCAATGTGCGGAAATCGTTGCTTAACCCTCTTAGCGAGCTCAATCTCTCCCTTATGAGGGGCCCCGAATGAGGTCCCTTTAGACATCGTTTCTGCTATTGTTTTGATAATCTGGGGATGGGAATGGCCGTGAATAAGCGGGCCCCATGACTGCACGAAATCGACATATTGGTTACCATCCACGTCGATAACCGTAGCGCCGCTTGCCTCCTTGAAGTATACTGGATTTCCATGGACCGACTTAAACGCCCTCACTGGAGAATTAACTCCTCCAACAAGATGGTTTTGTGCTTCTGAATGCAGTGACTCTGAGACGGGCCTTTCCACAATCACACCAACCTAGACCCAGCCTTCGCGAACAGCCTCTCTGGCGTGGTAACTGACAATAATGTCAGCACCGGCCCTTTTGAATGATCCAAGGACCTCTAGGACAACCCTCTTTCGTTGTTCTATTTCCTTTGCATAACTCATAACCATGGAATACTCACCACTTACGTTGTAGACCGCCACAGGCCTCTCGATATTAGCTGCAACCTCCCTGAGGACATCAAGATAAGAGAGGCCAGGCTTGACCATCGAAATGTCACAACCTTCCTTGACGTCTTCTTTGGCCTCTAGTATTGCCTCTCTATAGTCCGACCTTACATCCATCTGATGGCTTGAACGATCTCCAAATGCTGGGGCCGACGATGCAGCATCTCTGAAAGGGCCGTAGAACGAGGATGCGTATTTGACAGAGTATGACATTATCCCGGTCGATTTCATACCCTCCTTCTCCAATGCCGTCCTGACGGCACCAACCCTGCCATCCATCATGTCAGAGAGACAGACATAGTCGGCACCTACCCTTGCATGAGACAAGGATATGCGCACCAACATTTCGACTGAGGGGTCGTTGACGATATCCTGACCGTCCAAAAGCCCACAGTGTCCATGGTCAGTAGAAGTGCAAAGGCAAGCATCAGTCATCAGAACTATCTCATTGCCAAATTTCTGCTTCAAATCTCCTACGACTAGTTGTAACGGCATCTCGTCATCTGCTGCCCTTGTGCCTAGGGAATCCTTCTCATTGTCATCCATTACGGGGAAGATCATGTGTGCTGCGATACCCATTGAGACGTCTTCAGCAATCGTTCTTACCAGTACGTCCTTCGATTGACGATTGACTCCTGGCATTCCTGGGATTTCTTCGTTGACATCCTCACCACTTACTACAAAATGCGGTTGCACTAGCGACTCAGCGATCGATGGACCATAAACCAGATTTCTTCTGGATTCTGTCCATCTATTTATTCTCGGCCTAATCTTCAATTTCACGCCCCTCCACTTTCGATTTCCAAAAACTTGTGATGTAATCTACAGTAGGCCCCTCCAGAGTTATAATTTCACATCCTACGAAATAAGGTATTGTTTCAACAGTTTCTGTGGTGCTTTTCCCCATTGATAACACAGTTTTTGGAACCTTCAACCTATTACTAGACCACGATTCAGCCGAAGACGAGGAAGAGATTAGCAGGACATCCTCCTCACTTAATGAACAGGTATCGGGGGTAATCGACATATTTTCGTAAGCAATCCAATGCTCTACACCGAACCCTTTCTCCATTAGGGATTCAATGAACCGATAGTCTGATTTTGATGATCTAGGGACGTACAAAGAAGTCTCGCGTTTAACATTGGACACTATGTATTCCAATAACTGCTCGCTATTGCCCACCATCCCACAATGCGAAACGGTAACGCCTTCCTCAAAGCACGCTTTGTGAGTGCCTTCTCCGAGGGCAAGCCATGCTATTTGTCCAATTTCTGGATTTATCTTTGATACCTCCACAGCACATTTAGCCGCAAATGGGGAAGTAAGAACTAGAATTGGCCATCTTGACCTAACTCCAAATTGTTCCAGAAATCTAACTGGCCAGTTATCAATCAAGGGCCTCAGTTTAACCACAGGCACATTTAGTGTCGGCACACCTTCTTTTCTTAGCTGGGAAGTAAGCCTGTCTGAAGTAAGTGTGGTGACGAGTTTTGGAGAATCTTTCGGAAAACTCTGTACGTGCTTTTCTTCAGCCTCATTTGATGTAAAATTAAATCCCTCAGTATCACCAATATATCTATGGATTTTGTAAGTATCACCCCGAGAGTAACGAGTCCTCCAATCTTTAGGGGATATCGCGGCAGTTATCACTCCGCCTTCAGACTTTATTCCAGCGGGAAAAAGACAACCGCCCCCAATCAAGCCCAATAGGGATCTTTCTTTTGACACATCCTCCTCAGTTGGTATATGATTCAATATAGTTCGTAATTCACAAAATCTTTCCTCGTCTTGCACTCTGCAATTCACAGCAATAGCGCCTTGGCCGGGAGCAGTTGGCCAATCCTTTTCTTTTATCCTCAAGGCCTTTAATTCGAGTGCTTCCTTGGTGATATGGCCTGCATTGTAAAGACGGCTGATGCCTACTTCGGCCAATATTAGATAGTCAACGAGATTCTCTATCAGCCTATTCATCCGAGTCTCGATATGTCCCCTGACAGATATGGGGATGATATCTGGTCTGGAACTAAGCAAGAAAGATTGCCTCCGTCCAGCAACAGTTCCAATCTTAGATTTCATTGGTACACTTTTCATAATCGAGATTAGGCTTTTCGATCGACTAGACTCTAGGACTTCACGAAGACTTGGCCACTCTTCGATACCATTAGCCAGGATGAGGTCGCTAGTCACATCTCTTTCCGTATAGGCTAGAGTATTGACTCCACTCATCCCTTCAATGGGAATATCCTTCGCTGAATGTACAGTTATATCGACAGCCCCTTCAATCAGAGCCTCATCAATTCCATGCACGAATTGACCAACATTGGATGAGAGGTCACCTCCTAATGACCTGTCACCAAGACTGCTCAGAGTTTTTATCTCACACCGAATTCCACTCAATTTCAACTGCTTTTCAACTTCCATCGCTTGGAGGATGGCCAGTTTCGAGCCCCTAGTCCCTACTATCAATGGTTTCACACTCAGGCCCCCTCACTAGGGGTTCCTTCCATGGACAGGATAGTTTCATTTACGTCATTGGCGAGTTTATTGAGTAAATCATCGCTCAGATTTCGAGTCGTTCCAGTTACGAAATCATTGAGATCGGATAGGTTGAATTCTCCGTTGGTTTGGCAAATCCAGCCCGCGATCTCTCTACAAAAAGCTTTGATTTGCGCCCTCTCGCTCGAGAGAATAGAACTCGAGCTTTCCCATATTTGCGATTTTTCGTCCATCTTGGCATAAACGAAAGAGCGAAAATTCGCCTGTGACAGGTTTTTCAGTGCCATTTGGAAGTTATCTTCGACCGATGCGATGACTTCCTCCCCTTTTTCCAGAGTCTCGTCGTAATTCCAATCTATCCCAAGTTTCCGAGATCTACGAATCCAATGTTCCATATCGTAGATAGTGTCCTCAGGATGTAGGCTACCGGGGGCAAAGGAGGATGGCCATGAGAAATCCATTACAGTAATACTCTTATTTCTAGGAAATGGATTATTCAATGTGAAGGTTGGTTTTTTATTCCTCAATGTCGATATAACAAGGTCCGCCTCTCCAGCTGACTCGACCCATTGTTCTAGGGTCATAATATCGCATCTTTCGGATAGGTAGGGATATCGAGAAGAGGAAATTTCAGGGTCGCGAGATATTACTGTAATGGACTTTTGATTTTGTTGAATGAGTGACTCTACTGCTTTGGACCCCATCTCTCCAAAACCAAGAACGAGATTGTTAAGCTGCTTATTTCCATCAATCATTTCAGCCATAGCGTTAGTACCCAAGTTAAGCATCGACTCCGCGGTTTTATCGAAACCCATTTCCTTTCGTACGATTCTGTTTGCAGCGATGACATGATCAAATAGCGCACAATTAACCGATGAAATGTGGTTATTTTGCTTGTGCCAAGAGACAGCATCTCTAAATTGCCCCATGACTTGAAGTTCACCTACAATAAATGAGTCCAGACCACTACATATTCTCACTAAATCTCTCCAAACCGCCATTCCGTCTGACTTCCGAAACGGTGCTGCAAAGACTCCGATAACTTCCTCGATAGCTAGGATCAACTCTTCCGCCTTCACGCCGAAACCGACGTATAGGACCCTGTTACAAGTCGAAAACTCAAATACTTCTCCCCCTGTAAAACCTCGTAGTTTAGAGACGAGTTCGTTTTTCTCAAAATCTGACATGCCTTCGCTGGTTAGGGCCTCAACTGATTCTTTTGTGTCTGAGTCTAGCTTCATAGAAACCATACAAATCCCATCCATTAATGACTCGCCATTTGCATGGGAAGACGCCGTTTTGTCAGTAGTGAATGAGGTTATATCCGATATATTCACCCTTACGTTCGGACCCTTCAGCATTACCACCACCTCACTCTATACTTGACAATGCCCATTATACGAATCTTTGTTATTTCTATGCTGTAACTTTTTGACTCACGGAGGATCATAATCTCAGTGAGGTTATAACTGAAACCTGACCATGTTTTGGTAATAATATTATGTCAAGGCCACATTCAATAAAATCATTAGATCATTGCATCAGTCACCATGTTCCAAACAAAAGGTAAATCTGAGTACCATGAATTACTAACTATTCTACCTCATACGCTCCAGCCATCTTTCTCACTGCATCTTCTACCGTGATATCCCCGTCCAGAAGCAACCCCAGTGTCTTTAGGAATGGCGTTTGAAAGCCAATTCTTGCGGATCTGTTCAGGAACATCCTTGTCGCCCTGACTCCCTCGGCAACCATGTGCATCTCCTCCAGAGATTCTTCCAGGCCCTTTCCTGAGCCCAGCATCTCTCCAAGAGTTCTGTTCCTACTCCTTGGGCTGGTTGCTGTGACGTAGAGATCACCAATTCCCGCTGGTCCGAAAGCCGTATTCGGATCAGCTCCCATTTCCTCTAGAAGTCCAAGTCCCTCGCTGTAGCCGGACAGCACCATTGCGGCCTTCAAATTGTCACCTCCGATTGTGTCTTTCAAACCGTCCACTAGTCCGCATGCTAGGGCGACGCAATTTTTGTACGCGCCCCATAGCTCGGCTCCTACCGGATCTCCAGCGGGAGTAAGAATTAGAGAATCGGTTGATAGCCTCTCTGCCACCCTCTTTGCAACTACCGTATCATGACAAGCCACCAAGGCGTTAGTTATCACGCCCCTAGCTACTTCCGGAGCGATAGTAGGACCTGTCATTACGACAACTTGGTTCGACATGCTAGCGTCCGAAAGCCTTCTCTCTATTGCGTCGGAAATCAATCCCGAGCCCCCTTCTGAGGAGGGTGCAAGACCTTTGGCGAGATCAACAATCAGATGGGATGGCCTCAGATTTGGAATAAGCAGGTCCACCACTCCAAGTATCACAGAGCTGGGAAGTGCCAGAACCAGAATCTCACAAGAATCAGTTACATCGGTAATCTCCATCGTACAGTCCATCTCTGGGATTTTGTACCCCGGCAGGTACTTCTTGTTCTCCTTAGAGTTCATCATCGACTCATATACATCTTGCTCGACGGTCCATCCAAGCACATTGTGTCCATCCTTGCACCACACAAGAGCCAGTGCCGTCCCCCAGTTGCCTAGTCCGAGAATCCCTATTCGTGCCATTTTTGCCAGTTTGAGGGGCGCAAAGACCCTGTTATGACCCTATGGGGGTCGAGACGCGTATGCGCTGCCTTCTTGGTGGGTAATTATTCGCAAGGGACAGAGCAGGGGTACCCGAGTGGTCAAAGGGGCTGGGTTTAGGTCCCAGTGCGTAGTGCTTCGCAGGTTCAAATCCTGCCCCCTGCACCACAATCTATTGGATCCTGATTCTTTTGGATCTGAGTTTCGTGACTCCCCTATCCTTCCAATTGATTGCCCTGTAACCCATAAATCCTATGAATGCGATGGACGATACAATTGCTATCCATGCTTCAGAGCTCAGAGGCCTCCCTGGGTCCTTGCTCCAAACTCCGAATCCATCTGCTCCAAGATCTCCATCAACTATGTCCAGAATGCCATCATTGTCGTCGTCTACATCATAGTAGTCTGAGATGCCGTCTCCGTCGGTGTCTACCGCGGTTTCCGAGGAGGGAATTTCTGCCCCATCTCCGCTATCAGTCTCTATTATTCCAATATCATCCCCGGGAAGTACTTTCACAGGGCACCCTAACTCGTTTCCTGGTAGAGCAATCAGTTCGATCATATTGTCCATGGAGGGGTTAATTCCGGCTTCATAGGGGCACTCGTCGGTGTTGTCCCCTATTCCGTCAGAGTCCGAGTCCTGCCATTCCGTCGAATCGTTGGGGAAAAGGTCCCTATTGTCACCTATGTTGTCACCGTCTGTATCATTCCATTCTGAAGGATCAAGGCTGAATGCATCAACAGTGTCATTGTAACCATCATTATCATCATCGGTATCATTCTGGTCTCCTATGCTGTCTCCATCGGTATCATACCAATTATACTCATCGAGAGGAAATGCGTCTCCATTGGGGAGTGCGATACAGTCTGACAGTCCATCATCATCCAGATCAGGAGGGCTCCCTTCATAGGAATCCTTTGGATCATCGCACAGTCCATCATTGTCGTCGTCCGGATCCGCATTATCACCGAACGTGTCCCCGTCAAAGTCGGACCATTCCTCTGGGTTGTCAGGGAATACATCGAACCAATCGGATCTGCCATCCCCATCATCATCGTTGTCTGTATTGTCTCCTATGCCATCCCCATCGCCGTCTTTCCACTCTGCTTGATTATTTGGGAAGGCATCTTCAGTATCGTTGAAACCATCATTATCGTCATCCAGGTCTATACTGTCAGGGATATTATCTCCATCAGAGTCAGCAGAAATATTCGGATCTAACCAGTCGAAATCTTGGGTATTGGGAACCCCATCGTTATCTGCATCGCTATCAAACTGATCAGGGATCTTATCCCCGTCGAAGTCGTTCATGCAATTATCGAAGTTTGTCGAACCCAGGTTTAGAGTAGATTGTCCATCGGGACAGGCAGTCTGGGTCACTGCTTCGAACTCTGAAACATAGAACCCTAGAGAGGCTAGAGTGCAAGTAGCTTGCCCTTTCAGACTGGAGTAAGTACCTCGAGTACAACCGATTTGCTCCAGTTCTCCCGAATAAGGGACGCTGAAACCCCTGTCAGCTAGAATGCATGAGGTCTGTGAGGAATTAGGCTGGTAAGTTCCGGGGGAACAGGGAAGCTGTTCTTTCGATCCATGCCCCAGGTCTATCACGGTAGGTGAATACCTGTTAGTGGTCGAACCATCTCCTACTTGGCCTTTCGAGTTGATTCCCCAGCACTGCAGACTGGCGTCTGTAAGTATGGCGCATGAATGCCTATGTCCCACAGAAATTGAAAGCACCTCGTGATCTAGGACTAAGGTTTTTGGAAGGTGCCAACCACCGGATATCGGCGTACCATCACCTATCTGCCCATATGCGTTGTCGCCCCAGCAAGACATCTCTCCAGAGTCGAATAGTGCGCATGAATGGAAGAGACCAACTTGGATATCTGTTGGGGATTGAGTGGAGTCAAGTGGTACTGGCATCGGAATCCCCGCTCGCGTAGTTCCTCCGTTTCCAAGTTGCCCATACGAGTTGTATCCCCAACAGTACATCGATCCGTCGTTCATGCCAACACAGGAATGGAATGCCCCAGAATCAACAGTCACTGCACTGCTGTTGCTCGGAATTTCGATATCTACTGGACTCAACTTATCACTAAATGAACCATCGCCCAATTGGCCGTGCCAGTTGTCGCCCCAGCATCTTAATGACCTATCTGCCATTATAGCACACGTATGGTAGGAACCAGATGAGACTTCATGCACTCCCGCATCACCCAATGGAACGCTTGTTGGGGCGTGCCTCTCTGAACGACTTCCATCACCAAGCTGCCCGTTGCTGTTATCTCCCCAACACATGAGGCTCGTATCCTCCATGACCGCACATGTGTGGGACTCTCCAGCTGATATGCTGAGAGCGACTCCTCCACTAAGATCAGCACTGACTGCAGTCAGCCTCTCCAAAGTGGTCCCATCCCCTAGCTGGCCGAACTCATTCGATCCCCAACATCGGACAGAACCGTCGTCCATTAGTGCACAGGAGTGGTATGATCCAGAGCTGATTTCGGACACTGTTCTACCCAACGGCATGATTGCCTTTTCGGGTTGATGATGATCTGTTCTGGTCCCATCCCCTAGCTGCCCGTTGCTGTTCTCCCCCCAGCAGCTAACAGATCCATCGTCAAGAATCGCACAACTGTGAAGTGCTCCCGACGAAACCTGCGTGAGCACTGGGACACTGTGCCCCGCCTCAGCCCAGTTGCAGGCATCTGCCGAGATTTGACCGTATTCGTCATTATATTTTCCTGCAGGACATGGCGTACCTTCTGATGCCCCAGGATCTGAAACGAAGTATCCTGGTCTGGCATCTTCGCAGGAGGTCTGGGCTGGGAGCTCTTGGAATTCTCCAGGAGAGCAGAGGGACTGATCGGTAGCCCCGTAGGTGTCGGTGTAATGGCCGGGGGTTGTTGGCGTCATTACGGTACTTCCGAGTGTGCTGACGTAGTAACCGGGAGTAGCTTGCCTGCAGGTGAAACGCCCATATTCTCCCGTGCCACAGCTAGCAGCAACTGTGGGATTCGTGTCATCACTGTCCAATCCCACGGGAAAGCCATCCCCATCCATATCCGAGGCTACATTCACTTCGAAGATATTCAAATCTCCGTTATCGTTCCAGTCTCTTTCAGAGGATCCAACATATGACCACCTTGGAATTTCGAATTCTTCCGGTGAACTACCAATTGAAAGACCTCCATCGGAGCCAGAACCACCCCAGCACCTCGCTAGGTCATTTGTCGCTACTACGCATGTATATGACCCTCCGGAAGCTAGAGAAAGAGCACCGAGATTCAGCCCTAGATCTATTGCAGTAATCGAGGTCACTTGGTTAGATGTGCTTCCGTCCCCAACTTGACCCTCCGAACTCCCTCCCCAACAGTGAAGCATCCTAGTGGTGTCAACTGCGCATGTTTGTTTTGCCCCAATTTCTAGTGTCGTAATCCCTGTGAGAATCGCTGAGACCGAATTGGCATCATTTTGCTGATTCGTCCCACCATCACCCAATTGGCCGAATGAGTTGTCACCCCAGCATTTCAGGCTCTTACTGGTGCTTGAGAAGATTACGCATGTATGGGCACCTCCAGCCGAAACTGCCACCGCATCTCCACCGACAGTAATGCTGACTGGCGAGCTCTTATCTGATGGTGCAGAACCATCCCCAAGCTGTCCATTTTCGTTATTGCCCCAGCAATGTAGTGAGGAGTCGCTTAGAACTGCGCATGTGTGACCCGCACCAGCTGACATGCCCAATACAGTTTCTGGGAGAGCTATTGATACCGGATTCGCGCTATCATCGAAACTGTTGTCGCCAAGTTGCCCACCATCATTGGCCCCCCAACACTCCATGCTCGCGTCGTTGAGTATGGCGCAAGAATGCGCCCCTCCCGATGAGATTTGAACAGGAACTCCAGAAAGCCCGTCAACATATACGGGCACATTAGAGTCTTCTTCGCTTCCATCCCCTAGCTGGCCGAACTCATTCGACCCCCAGCACACCAGCTCGCCATTATCCAACACGGCACAGGTGTGATCGTGTCCTGCACTAACTGAAACTGCGGTTCTGCCGGTCGGTAGAGATACCTCAGTCATCGTGAGCCTGTCTATTGTGGTCCCATCCCCTAGCTGCCCGTTGCTGTTCTCTCCCCAGCACTGAAGAGAGCTATCATCAAGAATCGCGCAGATGTGGTTTCCTCCAACACTCATCGTGGTCTCCGTAAAAATAGAACCTGCTTGGAAGCCTGGGCTGACTAATCCATCGGAAACTGGATGCCTCATGTCAGTGATGACTCCTTCATTAGATGCTAGGTAGTACTTTTGAGCGGAGTCGATCACCTGAACCCCGGTTACGATAACCTCCCAATCTCCAGCTTCAGGAGTACCGTCTACAGTTATTCCAACTAAATTGTTTACAGCATCGTTAGAGTAAGTCTCTATTACTCCGCTGGGGCTCTTCAACATGATGTCCAGATCATTACGAAGTTGGGATGTAGTAAGAGGGGAGTTGGGAGGGTCATTCCATGCTAGGACTATTCTGAATTGCTCAATCCCAGAGTCCGGGATTGTGAGCTTGAATGAATGACTTTCATCAGTTGCAATATCGATACCTTCCGTGAACCCGCTTCCAATCACCGACTGGAGGTCAACCCTGCCCCATCCTTCGTGGTTATTTGGCGCCTTTTCCACAGCTCCGTTCTCACCATCCCCGCCTGAGTTGTACTGCCCCATTAGGTCATGTGCTCCCGCGGCCATTATCGCCTTTATCAGCGCAGAGTCAGGGCAGTCACTGCTTGGGGGATTTTGCAGGAGATGGCAGTCATAAGCTCCAATGTTGTTCAGATATTCTAGAACCAAGGCAATTGATCCTGCTGTAATCGGGGTTGCCATGGACGTACCATATTTGTGGGTATACATCCCTCCTGACAAATCATAACCAACCCTCTCGTCCGCCTCGCTAGATCTAGTGGATATTATCCAGGTACCCGGGGCGACTAGGTCTGGTTTTATTCGACCATCGGCAGTAGGGCCCCGATTCGAGAATGCAGCCATTCCCTCGGGATCATCCGCTCCTGTATCTGTAAAGATCGGGCTCTGACTCCACTTCTCATCAGTATGGGGGTGGGGGCACTCACCAGAAGCAGCAGGGTAACCCCCAAACGTGCAGAAATTCCTGTAAGGTATGGAATATAGATCCAGAGTATATCGGAAGTTCTCGGAAGCTCCAATGGATAGTATATTCTTTGCAGTAGCTTGCCTATTGTGCGCTCCAAGATTTATTTCCCCATCCTTGCCACTGCTACAAGTTAGCTGATCGAACGAGTTGTAGGAGCAGTCCATAGCATCATTGCCCATGGCAAATAGTATTGTAAGATCCTCGAAGTCGTTGGCTTCCGTATCGAGTTCCAGACTAGCTGAACTGTAGTAATTCCAGCATTGCGAGCCGCTGCAACCGCTAGTGGAATCGGGACCAGTCCCCCAAGAGTTTGTGTGTATCCTAGCTCCTGCATTGTGTGCCTCAGTTAGAAAGGTCTCGTAAGAGGGGGGACAAAGCCTGGAACCGCCACAAGTCCCTCCTTCTGCATATACTCCTTGCATGAACAGGTGGGCATCCGGAGCCACCCCACTGTGATCGCTCCCATCGACTCCGTCAGTATCAGAGTTTGCTCCATTTCCGAGCACCGAACCAGCTACGTGCGTACCGTGACCATTCGGATCGTTCGGCCCGTCAGTGCAGGTAGTGCAAGTGTAGGAGGACATCCCAATGATTCTACCCGCGAAGTCTGAATGTATTCCGCTGTTTACCGAGCTGCAGTGCGCCAAGCTATTACACTCAACACCAGTGTCAAGTCCAGAGTCCATTACCCCAACTATGATTCCTTCACCGGTTAGGGACCCCCCATTAGAGACCATGTTTGACACATCCCCTACCCAATCAGCATCGATTATATCGGCTGCCGCCTGATTGTCCAGTTGGGAGGGGTAACTAGGCTCTATCCATTCAACGAAGCTTTCGGAAATCAGTAATTCAACTTCTTTGTCGTTCACTAGAACATCTGCTATCCTTTCAGAACGATAGTCCAGAACCTCCACTCCAGTCTCAATAAGCTCTCTGAGAAGATTATTTCCAGAAAGGACCAAAGTCATCACGAACTTATTCTCTTGCATAATAGCTCCGTTTGGGGTCCCATTCAGGGCACCAATGACGTCCGGAGCAATTTTGTCGGATGGATCGAGCCTAAATGCTCCGACTACTCCTACGTCATGCAATTGATATGGGGTTAGCTTTGGAACATCACAGTGGAAACCATGCGGTGCAACAAATGTCTGACACTCCATTCCCAGAGACTCCAGCTTTCCTTTCCAATCAGAGGGGATCGGGTAGTCATGTGCTAGAACATGCCAACCAACAATCGTGGACTCACCAGTTCTTTTGCTCCAATCCAAAATAGGCAAGTATGTCGCATCTCTGTTAAAGAGGAAAGCCTTTCCAAAATTTTCTTTGTCAGTTACCCAACCGTGTGTTTCGTCCTCTATCTCAGGGAGCGCAAAGGTAGAGAAATCAGTATCGCCAAAATCTTTCGAACTCTTCGAGGAAACTCCAGAATCAAGCTCCTGAGAGCTTATTTGTGTTTGTGAAATGGACAGAAATAGTGGTAAGATCATCATAGCGACGAGGAAAATCGAGAGCCCCCTCCCCTCCGCGTTGCCACTGGGCATAGTTCTCCTACTACGTAGGAGGACATTAAAATTGCCTTATTCTTAGAGTATTCCCTATCATCAAAATCAGGTTTTTGTTTATAAAAAAAATAGTCTTTCACACAGAAATAACGAGCTAAAATACAAACTACACAAATACTTGAACCGACCGTAAAGTGTCATGGCTAATGCCGACATAGATGATTACTCTGAACATCCCCCTCAAGATCTATATGAAGAAGCCCAGGATACCGAAGCTAAGGATCAAACCGACATAGAGTTGGATAGAATCAGACACAGACGAGAAAACCCGGGCAATCGCTTCTTAGTCAACACAATAATTCCCCAGACTTTCGACGATGCGACCCTTGTATTTGGAGCAGTTTCTGGATTAGTGTTCTTTGGACTAATTACTCTGGCCTCTTCGGGTTTGATATTAGGCGACTCAATAGTGATTGACGAGACTCTCTCGGGAACGCCATTGGATACCTCTGATTGTGTAGATAGAAGAGGGGAAGTTTGGATTCAGGCATGGGTAAATCATGACCAAGAGTTGGAGATAGTTTCTCATAATATTCCTGATGATTCTCCTACAGCCCTTTTTGTGGAAAATCTAAATGAATCCAGCTCTGAAAGTGAATTCCTTCTTCTATTGGGAGGATTGGGGGATATTTCAGAGTCTATTAATGGAGATAATTTTGATGAAGGCGAATATCGTATTCTCGTCACCATGGTCATTTCATCTAACAAATCAAACGACTGGCAAAGTCTTACTCGGGATGCACTCAATGACATATTCACTGACAAAAATGAGCTTGGCCAAGTAGTAACAAAGGATTTGCGTATTGAGATTAAGACCGTCAAGTCATCTTCCCTTTTTGGTTCCGGTGAGCCCCACACCAAGATGGAAAAGATAGACGAAGAGATGAGAACTTGCATGACAATTCAGGACTTTGGGGCGTGGGGATGGGTCCTAATGGGTGCAGAATGGGTCGGAGGGAGGGAAACTGCTATGCTCACTGGTGGAAGCGCAGAAGTCCCACCTTGGTATATGGCCATAGTTTCTCTCGGGATGTCGGTTTTCTTCCTCTGCGTACAATATCCACTAATGCACAGGTTATACCACAGAGAGGCTGACGACCTTCTGTCAAGTAAGCAAATGACGAGACTCATAGAGAGAACAATAGAAAAATCATGCCAGAATATTCACGTCATTCCTGATTTGGATTTGATGAAAGTTCAGGATCGTTCTATTTCTGTGGATGTCTACCTTCCCTACAGGATTACAAAACGTACAATAGTTCCGCCTATTGAGGTGAAAGGTACGATTATCAAACATATCCTGAAAGAGTTTAGAATTTTCGGGGAGATGAGACCCTTGCAAATCAAGACTGTCTGCCTAGAATCGGATAGTTCAGTCGAAGAAAATGAAATCTCATCTACCGATCATAAAATGACAGACTCTCCAATCCAACTTGCAGAAGACTACAGCGAGTTTTTCTCCAATATAGGCCAGTTCGGGATGTTAGAGGAGAAATTCAGAGAAAGTATGGCAAGATGGTTTAGGAAGCATGATGTTGCGGATTATGGTTCAGCAATTTTGGCAGATGAAGATGCAGTTTTCGTAAGAGTGATTTACAGGCCTGTAATGAGATTCGCATACTTTCTGTTCAAGCCAACCTACGAGCATCTTCAGGGTGATTTGAGAGATCACTTGAGCGAGGATCTAAGGGATCATCTGGGTGACAGAGTTCTCGTGGTTAGTGCCAGAAATGAAAAATCTACCTTGGGTGATCGAGCTGTTGCTGGAAGAGTGGAGCAGGGGGCTACGGAAAACCAGTGGCATTTTCCTACAATTAAGAAACAGGAAATGCAGGAAGATCTCTCAGGAGAGGCAATGGTTGCGAGAAGAGGGGGCATTCCAGGTGCCCTGTTACAGAACCCATTCATGGGCGATATTCTTTCGTCAGTAGAATACGTTGCACACAAAAACCGATCAAGAATAGATAAGTATGGTTTTTGGGGGCTGATTGTATTCGTCTGGATACCATTCATGGCAAGTGGAGTTCTAGTTGGAGCTATGCTAGGACTGGTCGCCAGAATGAGATTCGAACGGGTCCTAGCTGCCTGTTTCATAGGGGGGACCGCCGCTTCAATCACTTGGGCGTATACCGCAAGAGGGATCATTGAAGTAATGGAGAGATACCATGCTGAAGCATTGATTCCGTTTATTATCCTACTAGCAATAATTTTCACGTGGCTGAAGATTAGAGATAATAAGAGACATAGAAGGGAGGAACTCTTTAGGGACTCTATGGCATTCTTCGCAGGCGCCAGCGAGACTTAATCCAGCCTCAGTGCCAATACAAATAAAATATAAATTGATCAGAAGGGTATAAGTGATTTGGAGTAAAAGGTGGAATTATGTTTTTTCTACTCACAAAACGATTGACTAGAAGCTTATTGAAAACAAAAATAAGACTTGCAGCAGTTATTGCAATGGTGGCAGTGGCAGTCTTTGCTGGAATATCATTTGCAGCATACGCCAATACGGTTTCTGGAATCTATGATGGAATTTACGAAGATGATCAACAGGGAGTAAATCTACCAGATATTTGGGTAGAAAATCCCAGTGGTACATGGGATCAAGAAAGATCAGAATCAATTTGTGAGACTATTTCGGAAAGTTGGCCAATTTCTCCACTTGTACTTAATGAGTGCGAGCCCCGCCTTAGATTGGATGGTACGATGTTCCATTCAGAAACGAATCATGGAGAAGAATCAGAGAAGCTAATTCCTTCGGTTTGGCATGGAATCGACGAAGGTATAGTTGACAGGGTTTGGATTCCTAATCACGGCTGCTGTTCTGGGAGAATAGCAAATGGAGATTCAGAGATAGTAATAGACAAACGCGTAGCAGATGGCCTGGAAATATCATTAGGAGACACAATTTCTATTGCAGCAGGTTCAGGAAGAATGGACTTCACAGTGGTAGGGATTGGATACCATTCAAATCATCTGTACTTTTCCCAGGAGGGCTCATTGTTCCCTGCCGAATCAGGAACATTTGCCACCGGATATCTCTCATCAGATGGTCTCGAGAAACTAGCCAACCTCTCAGCGGGTTCCTCTAATCTAATTCTGATTGACGTCTTTGGGACTCCAGACTACAATATCCCGTCTACCGACAAAAACGAAGGACTAGAGCTAGACTTTGTGATTTCTTCGATTGATGAGAATATCTCCCAGATGGTCGATTCGCCATCTCTTGTTTATGATCGATCACAGGTTTTCTCAGTCGAAATTCTTCGTGCTGATGCAGAAGGTGCAATGATGTTTTACATTCCAGTTACTGGAATGATTGCTGCCATCGCTGGAATCACAATTTTTCTAAGCCTTCAGAGATTAGTCCACTCACAGTCAAGAGAGATTGCCATACTCAGGACCCTTGGAATACCAAGGTTAGCAATTATGCCAGCATACTTGCTAATGCCTCTAGCGATTGGCATCATAGGCACTATTGTGGGAGTGACTCTTGCTCTATCTATAGGCATCCCAGAAATGCTTGGAATTTACGAGGATATTATTGGAATACCTATTCTGGAAACTACTTCACTGCCACCTCTTGTTTTTCAGATATCAGTCCTGACAAATATCTTGGTTCTTGCATCAGGAATACTTCCAGCAATTCAGGTTTCAAAACTTCATCCTCTGGAAATTATGAGGGGCCAGCATGAGGTCAGGGTCTCTTCTAGGAAGATTCAGGAGTTAACTTCCAGAATGCCTGCAACTGTCGGCCTAATCATTCGCTCCGGGATAAGGAAGCCTGCTAGACTATTTTTCACATTCTTCGCTGTTGGACTTTCAATGCTACTGTTCGGGAGTACACTTCTAATGATGTCAACAATGGAAGAAATTACAGTGGGATCGGCAGAAGATAATCAGAACTGGGACCTTCAAGCAAACGTACTTTTCGGAGGTGAACAAGAAGTAATTGAATGGTCTGATCAGAAGGGGGGGAATCATGAGATGTTACTGATGTTTCCAGCCAACCCTGAAAACGACTCCAGGGTAATTGTTACCTATGGCTTGGAATCCTTGTCAACGGATGGAAACTCCATGATAACAATAGATTTAGCACGTGGTAGTATACCTCAAAAGGGACAACAAACCACTGAGATTTTAATTGATGAAGGTATTACTCACTTCTTGGGTTGGGACGTTGGCGATTTGCAAACCTTGCTATTCGGCTCAGAACCTAAGACTGTCGAGATTGTAGGAATCACAAAAGGAGAAATTAGCAGGACCGTGTACCTCCACAGATCGGATTTAGCTGATGTGGTAGGGTTACAAGCCACTTCGGTCTTGATTGACCTGCCCGATGGGGTGCAGTTGGACAGTGAGCTGGGCGAGATATCTCTCGGAGTAGTGGCTAAGGAAGATGTCATTTCATCTTACGAGATTATATTGGAACAACAGCAAGGATTCTTGGGAGCAATCCTATTTCTTGGCATCCTTATATCGATCGTCGTGCTCTTCAACACACTTCTGATGAATCTTTCAGAGAGGGATACAGAGATTGCAACATTAAGAGTTCTTGGGGCACCTATGAGCCGATTAGGGACGATGATTTTCGTTGAGCACCTGATCATTGGTCTGATTGGGGGCATTTTGGCCTTCTTCTTTACATTAGTTGGAACTCAGGCGATGATTACTTCATTCATCCAATGGTCATTCTACATGACAGTAATTGTTGACCCATTAGTGGCGATTATGCTCATCGGGGTGGTCGTTTTGATTTCGATAGCATTAACTCCTTACGGAATGAGGCGCATAAGAAAGATGGATTTAGTCGAGAAGGTCAAAGACCTGTCACAGTAGCGCATGGTTAGTGCGAGTCGTGACATGGAACCTGAATGGGATCAGAGCCGCCTATAGAAAAGGCCTAACCGATTTCATTGAAAGAATAGACGCGGATGTAATGCTATTCCAAGAAGTTCGGGCTCTTCCTGAGCAGATGCCAAAGGAATGGACTGAGCCCGAGGGTTATGAGGTTATTTGGCATCCCGCTCAAAAGAAAGGTTACTCTGGAGTCATGTCCTGTTCAAGAGTAGGCATGGTCGAGCTTGGTAGGGGGATTGAAACGAAATTAGACGAAACAAGAGATCCCGAAGGGAGGGTATTGGTGACAAAGCACAAGAACCTAAGTTGTGTTAATATGTATCTTCCAAACGGCTCCTCCCGAGAAGAAAGGCAACATTACAAGGATCAGTGGCTCGAAGATATGCTCGTTTGGAGCTATCAGTTTCTAGATTCTGACGAACCCGCACTTCTCTGTGGCGATTTGAACATAGCTCATACCGAGGATGACATATGGGACCCAGCAGGCAACAAGCGGACCTCAGGTTTCTTACAGCATGAAAGGGAATGGTTCGATAGAATGCTAGAAGCGGGTTGGAGCGATCTACTCAGAATTCATTTAGGGCCCATGAAAGGACCATATTCCTGGTGGTCAAACTTTCGACGAGCTAGGGAGAGGGATAGGGGTTGGAGGATTGATTACATTCTAGCAAATAAAGTGGCTAGACCAATGCTGAAATCAGCTCAGATATTGAGAGAAGGAGGATTAGTTGTTTCCGATCACGCCCCAGTGATAGTAGACATTGATCTATAATCAATTCATTGAAAACAAAAGAAGAACTTACAAGGGACCATTCAAGAGAGTATCCAATCACGGCATTTCATGGGAGATCAACTTTCCAGTCGCATGGAAACCATTCTCCCGGGTGGTAAGGGGGTTTGGATGCCCATGGACCACGGAGCATCCCGATTCCCCGAGTCTGGCCTTGAGGATACCATTTCGGCGGTAGATGCAGCTATTGAAGGTGGGGCGGATGCGATAATAATGCACAAGGGGCCAGTAAGCTACCACTCAATTCGTACAGGATGGAATCGTTTTGTCTGTCACACCTCTGTTTCTACCGTTCATGGGGGGGCTCGCTCTCAGGACAAGATTCTAGTTGCAGCTGTATCTGAATGCATATCCAGAGGGGCAATAGCAGTCTCAGCACAGGTCAATTTAGGCGATCCCGCAGAACCAGAAATGATTGAGAGAATCGGTAAAATTACCACAGAAGCTCAGAAAATGGAAATCCCTGTATTGGGGATGTTCTATCCCAGAGGTCCAAATCTTTCTTTGGATGATTCCGACTCAACTGGTGGAATTGCCCATGCCGCTAGACTAGCTTGGGAGTTAGGTTGTAACGTGGTAAAGGTACCTTGGACCGGTTCAGAGGAATCATTCGAAATCGTAACATCTTCAGTACCAATCCCAGTTCTTCTATCTGGCGGCCCGAAAAAACTTACAAATTCAGACCTACTAAAGCTTGTCGAAAAATCAGTTTATTCTGGAGGATCGGGTGTCTGTATGGGAAGATATATCTTTAATTCGCACGATCCTTCTTCTCTAATCAGATCTCTAAGAGCTATAGTCCACGATGGAGCTAATTCCGAAGAGGCATCGAGATATCTGAGGTGAGAAATTGCAGATCTGGCTAGATTCGCCGACAAATGACTATTCCGGAAATAATACTGTAAGTAGGCTTTGGAGGGGTGGTTCTAGTGATGTTTCGGAGGTATTTATCGAGAACTCATTTGATCAGGAAGATGCAATATCATTAATCGGTTTAGTCCCATGGATTCTAGTAAGATTTTCTGACTGGACAATGGTTCCATTAGAGAATCTGATTGCTAGCTCTAGAGGTTCAGGAACAAGAATAGCCGTGGCAATAGAAGACAAAATAGAATTGAATGGAGCAGTATATTCACTTGGTGGAGGGGTGGATGCCGTCTTGGTTTCCTCAGACCTAGTCGATGAAGCAGCAATTATGGTCGGGGAAAGGCTGGAATTTGAAGAGGGAGAAAAGGAAATAGAACTTTCAATTCTTCATGCAGAGGTAACATCCGTCGAATCGGCAGGAATTGGAGAAAGGGTTTGCATAGATCTAACTAGAAGGATCCAAATCGGCGAGGGAATACCTGTAGGTTCTCTTTCAAGCAGCCTCTGTCTTGTTCATGGTGAGACTATCTCTTCTGATTACGTACCCACTAGGCCATTTAGAGTAAATGCTGGAGCTATCCATTCCTATATTCTTCTTTCCAATGGGAAGACTAAATATCTCAGTGAATTGATATCAGGCGACGAAGTAGCCGTGGCTTCAGAGTCAGGATTACAAGGGTCTGCAACCATTGGGAGATTGAAAATTGAAACAAGACCTCTTATTTTAATTAGGTTTAGGGTTGACGGAAAAAAAGGACAAATCGTGGTTCAACAGGCAGAGACTGTTAGATTGGTAAGCCCTTCGAAAGAGCCAATTTCAGTCACGGCTTTGTCCGAAGGGGACTCTATATCAATAATTTCAGATTCTAGAATGCGTCATGTAGGAATTGCAGTTGAATCAAAGGTGGTGGAAAAGTGAAAATCATCGGAAGGGGCTCGGCAAGAGGTGGAATNTCTATTCTCCATGCCGCAGGACTTGGAAAAGGATGCTCNGTAGGTGTAGACTTGNTTACAGAGGTACAGCTANTAGACTCAGAAATAGTAGTNGAGTATGACAGACATGGAATTCTTGATTCAGTAGAGAAGTGCTGGAGGGAGGAAAATCTCCCCATGCCATCTAGATTTGGATGGTTAGTTGAGAGCTCGGTTCCTATCGGCCAAGGCCTAAAATCAAGCTCTGCATTGGCCTGTGCAGCATTAAGAGCATTGAATAATTCTTCATGGGCAGGATTGAATAATTCTGAGATAGCTAATCTTGCTTCCAAATCCCAGAAAATCTCCGGTTGTTCAATTACCGGCAGCTTGGATGATGCATTCGCATCACTGGAGCCAGGTTGGAAATTAGTCGACCCAGAGATGGACGCTTCCGAATCAGTTATTCTAGAAGGTGAGATGGACTTAGGTCTCTCTGTAATTATTTTACTCCGCGGAAAAAGACAAGAGAAACTTTCTAAGAATATTCTTTCTCCTCAGACTCCTATGTTTGAGAGATCGCTGGCTTCTATAATGCGTGGCTCTCCATTAGATTCAATTTCGTCAAACGGCTTGGCTGTTGCAGCAGCGACAAATGATCACGAAGCACTTAGGATAAGTAACATGTGTATTGCATCGGGGGCGATGGCATGTGGAATGTCTGGGTCCGGGCCTGCAATAGCATTGGTTTGCTATGAAGAAGAATCAGAAAGCCTCCTCAGCACAATTGCAAATTTTGGTTTTGAAGCAATTTCTACTAGATTTTCTTCGGTAGATGGAATTAGTGAGGAGGCAATCTGATGGGCATGGATCTTGGTGAGAATATCAAAGTGACCATTTTCGGAGAAAGCCATGGAAAGTGCGTAGGGGCACTGGTCGAAGGAATTCCTCCTGGGACCAAGATTGACACTAAGGCCTTAATTGATGATTTGGATAGGAGGAAACCCGGTAGAAGAGGACTTTCTTCCAGAGCCGAGATTGATGATTGTGAAATACTATCCGGAGTCTATGATGGGAAGGCAACTGGATGGCCAATTCTAATGATTGCAATGAACTCTGATGCTCGTTCAAGAGACTATGACTTTCTTCCTGACCATCCTAGGCCCGGACATGCAGATATGGGTGAAGCAATCTGGTCAAAGGGATTCTACGACCCCCGTGGAGGCGGATCCCATTCGGCAAGACTAACATTGGGCATAGTCGCAGCAGGAAGTCAGGTCAGGTCCATTTTGNATGAGGTCGGATGGACTTGNGATGCACATCTCCACAAAGTAGGAGAAATTACTGCAAGACCTCTTTTCCAGCTAAGAAAATCGAAANTACAGGAAGAAGACTCAACAATGAAGAGACTTAATTGNAGAGATCCAGATGTGGCACCAATGATGGATGACTTGATCAAAAAGATCAGGAGAGATAGGGACTCCATAGGGTCGGTCGTTGAGTTGGTTATCGAGGGCCTCCCCATAGGCTTGGGAGATCCTTGGTTTGATGGAATTGAACCCTCNCTTGCAAGAGGATTAATGGCGATTCCCGGAGCGAGGGCAATAGAGTTTGCAAGTGGTATACAATCTTCTTCAATGAGGGGGTCTGAGAATAATGACATGTGGGTCCCGGGACCAGATTCTCCAATTCTTGAGAAATCAGAAGACGGAGAAGCAGATGGTGCACTTGGAGGTAGATCCACAGGAGCCCCAATGAGAGTTTTGGTTCATTTCAAACCGCCCAGCAGCCTTCCTAGAGAACAGTTCACTCTTCATCTTCCTAGCAACGAGACTAGGTCTCTCAAGGTTGGAGGTAGACATGACCCAGTTATTGGGCCACGTGCAGTTCCAGTCGTTGAAGCAGTGGCAATGTTGGTGGTTTGCGATCTTGGAATTTCCGGAGGATTTCTAAATCCTAAGAGCGATTCTCTAAATACTGCTGAAACCTTAGTGGAAGATTGATTGCAAACATAGATGCAATGATTAAGAAGACTAAAATCGTTCCCAGAGCAACCCCATAAACGCTAGTAAGCTCTACACTTTCTTCAAGNCTATTGGCTGCTACAGGATCTAGTATTCCTATAAATAAAGGGACAATGAAGTTGATGAAAAGAGTAAGAGTGGCCACAATTGCCGCTACTGNCGGAGTGTATCCCAATGCCTTCCGATATTTATCGGATATACTTTTGACATTCATCACGTACACCTCTCCCCTTCTGATTGACGTATCGAGCATAGAGAAACGAATCACTCCACTAGATATTTCCATGTAGACAACCAGGAAAACAGAATAAAATATGAGAAGGAATTTCTGTATTACTTCATTCTCTAGGAATCCTAAGCCCCCCAAGCCAAACTCTACTTTGCTGCCTGCAAATCTTATCGTCACTAGAATTAAAGCAACGTATGATACTAGGATGAAACGTTGATCCCTCTGCCAAGTGCCCCAGAAACCACAAGCTATCCCTGAAATAATTAGCAGCCAGTGTAATCCCAATCCTAGAATTCCAAGGCCAACCTGATTTGTTGCCGTGAACCAAACCGTCCCTGAAACAGGAGTCAGCACAAAGGTAAGAAATCCTAGGATTAGAAGGGAACCAATCGCTCCCATTTGCAGAGTAATTACCATCTTGTTGGGAGGGACAAATTCTCTATTAACTAATATTGGTCCACCGAAAATCGCATCTATCCAAGAGGGTATAGCAACCTCTGGTACGGCGTCATCCGGTATGCCAGTATCTCTTTTCATCTCTCCTGCTGCTTTCTTCCGACTAGGAGCTGAGGAACGTACGACCTTTCCTTCGTAGAGGTGAGAGGTATCTACTGGTCCCTTTCCTTGTTCTGACATCATCTCACCCCTAGAATCCTCTAGCCCCAGCTAGCGCCGTAAAGAGAAGCATATCTGGTTCCCAATCCATAACATGCGCACCCAATCCCCTAAGCTCGGTCATTAGGATATCTCTTTCCGTCTTGAGAACCTCATACCCAGTCCGATCAATCCTTCTCGCATCAAACTCAAATTCTAGACTACTAGGGGAAAGCACCGTAACCTCGAAACTCCTAGCCCTTAGGTCTCTAACCGCATCAACTATTGTGGGGTCGTCCTCTAGCGGAGATAGGATAATTATCGGACTTCCTCTATGGATATGCGGCATAATTCTATTAGTTACAATCTTCAGAGGAGTATTCCCTTTGGCCATTGCTCCTGCAAGCTTTGTTAGGACAATGTACAACTGCTTCTTCCCTGTATCTCTGTCAACAGAGACTATTTCATCCCCATAAACAACAAGGCCCACTGAATCCCTTCTTGAAAGGAAGTATTGAGTGAGGCTCGCTGCAGCTCTTGTACTGTAAACCAGAGAGTTCCTGCTTACTGGCCCGGTTTCACTCACTGCTCTGCTATCGACTATTATGATTACATCACTTACTGCATCTCTCTCAAATTCATTGACCATCATCTTGCCATCTTGTCTCGCCGTAGCCTTCCAATTNATTTTCCTCATTGGATCACCTGGAAGATACTCCCTTAGGTTGTAGAAGTTAGAGCCTTCTCCGGGATTTCGGATATTTACTGCTCCAGTAAAAATTTTCGGCACCCTACTCTTAATCATCGCATCCTTGATATCTTCCATTTTTGGAAAAACTAGGAAGTCATCATAAAGCTGGATTTCTTTTTCGTTATGGAACAAACCAAGCTCGTCCTGAACTCTGATGCAGACGGGGCCAATAGTATAGAATCCTCTAAGTGGAGTCTCGATTGTATAGGAAATCTCAGTCTCTCTCTGAGGCCCTATTTCCATCAGTACGTAGTTAGCCCCCTTCTTTATCCTCATCACCTCAGGAACTCTATCCCTGAGTTCCAGCACTTTGGCCATATTNGACCGATTTTGTATTCTNAGTGTTACATCTATTTCTCCATCCTCAAAAACTCTCGAAGAAGAGGTCTTCCTCATCGCTACAATGCTCTGGAGTTGAACACCTTCATCCATCTTAGAGTCCTCAATTCTCCTACCAGATGATGCAACATCGCCATGCGCCGTCCGTAGTGCCGCCCATGTTAGGAAAGAAAGCAGGACTACAGCAACAGTTACCAACTGCTGATTCCTTAACACAAGACCCAGTAGATACATGGCTACCGAAAGCGAAGCGAACATCGCTGACTTTCGGCTCCAGGCCACCTTTACACCCCTGCTTTAATCAGACTGTAGGAACGTTTGCAGCGTTCTTCCCGTGAAGGATGTCTCTGATGATTTCTCCGCTCTCTAGTCCCTTAATTTGGTGTTCAGGCTTCAGGATGATTCTATGTGCTACTGCAAGCTCTGCGATTGATTTCACATCGTCAGGAGTTACGAAGTCCCTCCCCCTCATAGCCGCTACAGCCCTGCTAGTCTTGAGTAATGCTTGAGAACCTCTAGGGGAAGAACCAACCAGAACCCTCGGATCTTCTCTAGTTCTGGCAACTATATCTACCATATATTCCCTAACTGACCTATCGACGTAAACCTCCTCACAAGATTTCTGCATCTTCACAACAATACTTGGATCTGTTATACTGTTAACTTCAACTTCGTCGGTCTTTCTATTAATCCTCCTCTGAAGGATTTCGTTCTCGTCGGCTCTATCAGGATAACCAACCATCATCTTCATCATGAATCTATCCAATTGGGCTTCGGGAAGTGGGTAAGTCCCTTCTTGCTCAACTGGATTCTGTGTAGCCATAGTTAGGAATGGGGATGGTAGTTTGTGAGTGACTACTCCAATGGTTACTTGCTTTTCCTGCATTGCTTCAAGNAATGCTGCTTGAGTNTTGGGAGGTGCCCTGTTAATCTCGTCAGAAAGAAGAAGATTGCAAAAGATTGGTCCAGGCTTGAANGTAAACTCTCCTTTCTTGGCATCATAGATATTAGTCCCAGTGATATCTGCAGGAAGAAGATCAGGGGTGAATTGGACTCTCTTGAAGTCACATCCAAGAGCGTCTGCGAAGGTGTTGGTCATCAGAGTCTTTGCTAGACCGGGAAAATCTTCGAACAGAAGATTCCCGTTAGATAGTATATCGACCATTACATTGTCAATTACGTGCGATTTTCCGATGATCACCTTTTGAACCTCAGTACTGATTGCTTGACCCATCGCTCCTGTTGCGGCCAAGACCTCATCTATCTTGTTCGAACCACGAGCCTCCTCTGCCTTCTTGGCTAGAACTGAATCGTGTCCACCCGTACTGGGTGGTGCTGGCATCCCTTTTGCTGCTTCTGTCTCACTCATTTTCTTTTCTCCTTTTGTTAGTTATTCTTTCCCCAACGCCTAATTGTTTGCATCAACTTGCGTAACTCTTGGGGTGTGTACGTCCGGCTTTGGCTATAAGCCAATTCCACAAGCCGTGGATCTCCAATCATCGCCTGAACTTCAGGAGGAGGNGTCTGAGCCATCTGATCCCTAGTTAAATCATGATGTACCCTAACTTTGGTTAGCAGGGCCTTCCTCACTCTATCCCTGTAAGAACTAGGATCGAGCTTCTCCGGCCTCTGGGTGAATTTAGTTAAATCAAAAACGTGCCTCCAGTTTTCTTTCTCTGGGACTACCATCATTGCAACTAGAAGTAATAATGCCACATTTAGAACAACTAACCACTTCAAGAATTGGTTGGAGGTNAGTAGAACCACNGTTCCCATCGTTTCCACGAAAGGAGCAGAAATTACTCCTGTTACGTGCCTGCTTTCATCAAAAACAATTTGGAAATTCCCCGGTTCGGATCGTATTGGCGCGCTCAGGTTGACATTATCAAATTCCATCATATCGTAAACTAGGAGCTTGAAGAATCTCTCATTACCCCCCCAATCATTGTTATTCAGAATCTCCTGAGTCCAACAATTATTACGAGTGTATTCACCAATAGCCGAGCAATCCTCACTTAGGCCTTGCTCTTGCGCATCGTCTAATTCCCATAGTAAGTTGGAAAAGGCCTCTTCGTCCGAAACGAACACAATACTTCCNGTGACTTCCAATTCTCCAACATTTGCCGAGAATGCATTCCTACCCTCGTTAGCTACCTTATCCAGAACCTTAATTCCAGGATAATCAAACCTCATCATTAGTTTAAGATCACCAGGAGCAGGATTTTCTGGGTTGGTTGGATCACCATCCTCTTTAATGTCAATGAATGCCGAAGAAGAAGCCATACCCAGAGTCATGATTTTTCTATGTCCGGGATTGGTTAGATCCTCTGGAAGAGGCTCAAACATCATTCCTGTAGGCTCTTTGTACATCACAGGAAGTCTACAATCTTTCAGACCATCAGGATTTTCTATCTGAAACGCGGAACATCCTTGCATCAATGCTCCAGGCGACATCTCTGTAACATCTTGGTTGATAGGAGAAGCAGTCCAGACATTCTTCCAATCAATGAATTGTTGAGACTGCTGAGTATACACCCAATGTTGCTTTTCATCTAGAAGTGGCTTACTGAAATACCTAACTCCGAAAAGATTTGCAAGCCTATCTGCATTTGTATTATCCGCAGCAACGATAACCTTTCCACCTTTCTCTGTAACAAAACGATAAATTTCGTCGGCTTCCGTTTCGTCTATCGGTTTTTCTGGCCCTATTACAGCTAGTAGAGTCCTGTGGGGGTCTTTCCAGTCGTTCACCAGCATCGGCGTAGACATCGTATTGGCCACATAATAACCTTGATTCCGATTCTCTACATACTCATCCTCGAAAGTTTCTCTCATATCGGATATTTGACCCAGCTCTCCTGTTTCATACGCCGAAAGAGCAGTCGGTTTTCCCACGACAAAGTACATTGGAAGAATCAGAAGAAGAATTCCAGTAATTAGTACAGAATACAGAACGTTTCTGTTGAAGCGCTCCTGGTCATCCATCTCTCGAGCCATATTCCTCCATCCCTATTTCGACATGGCCATATGCACCGACCAACATCTGCTCGACAAACAAATCACGGTTATATGTTGCTGAACGTAGTTCATTATTTTCGAGTTAAAACAACATTCGACTCACTTTTTCCTATTAGGGCGCCTTGGAGAGAAATTTACTGCAATCATTAATGCCNTTAGAGTATACAAGAAATTAGGATGGGGCAAATTTGACCTTACCGAATCATCATCCACACGGACTTCATTGTCATTGTTGTTTGAATTAGAATCGCTCTTTGGCGGAGGCTCAACAGAAATCCTAACCTCATCCTCAGCAAACACATTTCCACCAGTGTTCATTGATCTCTTGGAAGTAACTGTAACGGTAATATCACAATGTCTACGGGGGTGGCTTTCGGACGCTGAAACTCTTAGTTCAGCATCCATCGTCTTTCCCGGATCAATGTTCCCAATCAATAAAGAGTCAAGACCATTATCCGTTGTCATCAGTGGACAGTCATCTTCAATTTCTATATCTCCAATACCGTCAGGTGCATTTCCGTTGTTCTGTACTGTTACTAGTAAGGTCGTATCGGTTCCAGCATTCATTGGTCCGAAAGGTTCTGAGATATCAATCGATAGAGAAAATATTGCTGGAATTTCTAAATCCCCCTCTCTCTGTTGAGAAGAAGAAAGAGGATCCGGAATACCTTGCCTGGCAGTTACTGTAGCAGAAATCGAAAATTTTTCTGTTTTTTCAGCATCGAATGCAAAAACATCTATTTCGCTAATTTCTAGACTAAATGATTTATTCTCTCCTGAAGGGATAGTTTCTGCTTCTGGGGCCTCATGCTTACCTCCAAATGGAATTTCATAAGCAAACTCTACAGAAATTTCCACCAACCCCGAGTTTTCTACGAAGAATCNAACACTAACTGAACCTCCATTAGATAGTATGAATGGATTCGCAGAATCTTCTTCCGGATAATCAATTTCTANTTTCCAAGAATCTCCAATATCCTGTGATAAGACAGGCTGAGGAATAATGCCGAATAGCAGCAAAAAACTACTCAAAATTACTATTCTTGCGCATTTAGCCACTAACTCACCAATAGACCCCTGCAAGCCCTCTTCGTTAAGACCTTCACCATCTTTCTTCTGTATGAGGGTGAGAACCAAGTATTTTGTACAGGCTTCACGGCCTTCCTTATTGACTCCGCGAGGCCTTCCACAGAAACAACCCCTTCCCATTTATTCAGAGCATCCTCGGATTCCTTCATATGAAGCATGGGGATTGACTCAAGTCCTGTCGTGGCTACTCTGAGGGAGGATGGATTTCCTTCGTCCTCCCCCTTCTTCCAGAGTACTGCTACTCCCGCCTCTGGAAAATCCCAAGAGTCTCTCTGCCTCAGCTTCTGATAGTCTCCATCCCAATCTTTCGAGTCACCTGGAAGTGTTAGGTGCGTCACTAACTCCCCCTCTTCAAGGATATTTCTAGTCATTCCATCCAATTGGAAGAAATCTTTCAATGCCATCGAACGAGTTCCTTTGTTAGATACAAGGTGTATTTTAGCACCAAGGCACATCAACACCGGTGCAAGATCAGCTTGATATGTAGCAACGCACAAAGTATTTTGATTTGGAATTACTCGACAATCAGCACCAGTCCCACAATCACATTTGTGACACCAATCTATTGACTCTCTCCATGTTTCTGATTGATTAATCCAATAGCATCTTGTATCTAGACAGATATTTCCCCCAACAGTGCCAGACCTTCTAATCATTATACTAGCAATAGAATCAGCAGCTTTGGAAAGTACCGGATGGGTTGACTCATCTTTGGCTAGGTCGTGGATACTAACCATCGCCCCAATATGATTTCCGCTCAATTCTCTCAATTCACTAATCGAGGATAGGGAGATTACATTTTCTTCCACATTGATGTGCCATTTGTAATTAGGAAGCAAATCAGTACCTCCTGCAATCCAGTCAAAACCCTGATTNGAATCTGCTAATTCTCTAGAGATTTCCAGAGCCTCATCTAAGCTTNTAGGAGTAAATACTCTGAATGGCGGCATTCTCATCTATTATCACCCGAATGTCTTCTTTCAGTGTGTTTCCAAGCACTTCCGGCAAGTCTCGGCTGCTCAAGATAATCCTCTTCAGGAACAACTCTTACCTCCCATCTAGGATCATTTTCGTCTGGAGCTACGGTTGGGTCCAGTCCAAAAAGAGCTCCATTGTGGTAATCGTCTCTGTCATCTGAAAGTCTCCTTTCTTTGTCCCTCTGCGTATGATTGATCGCTCTTCTCTTCAGTTCTTCTTGAAGTTCAGAGTATTCCAAAGTAGGACAAGATAGATTTGTAGGATCCGAGACTCCTTCAGATCTACAACGCCTCTCGATCATCTTATACACTCTCTCAGGAGTCATCGGCAACTCATTTGTCCTAATTCCTATTGCATCATATACAGCATTGCAAACTGCAGGAAGGATAGGNAGCAATGGCCCTTCTCCAGCCTCCTTAGCACCGAANGGACCTTCTGGATCATTCGACTCNACAATTATTGGAATTACCTCTGGCATTTCATGAACGCTAGGAATCTTGTAATCTAATAGATCAGNATTCATCANGTGNCCATTTCTNCCATAACGCATTTCTTCTGATAGAACTTGACCCATNCCCATGTGACAAGAACCAATAATCTGNCCATTCACTGCTAACGGATTGATTGCCTTTCCACAATCATGAGCCGCCCATACCCTATCGACGGCAACCTTCCCCGTTTCTACATCCACTGTAACTTCTGAAACGTATGCCGAAAATGAGTATGCAGGAGCCAATCCTGCAGCTGCCCCCTTGTGCGTCTTACCCATTGGAGGGGTTCTATAAGATCCAGATGAAACAAGTGCACCACGATCTTCTTGAGCTTTGTGTAATGCTTCGAGATACGACACTCCTATTGCAGGGTCTCTCTTAACGAAGATTCTACGATCNCCAACNATCATCTCATTTTTTTCTGAACCTGTGATTTCTGAGGCAGCCTGAAGAAGCCTCTCCCTAATCTCCATCGATGCAGAAATTGCTGCATTTGCGTTCATGAAAGTGACTCTGGATGAATAGGATCCTAGATCCACTGGCGATGTATCAGAATTTCTCGATTTGATCCTAATTAGATCCAGTGGCAAACCCAGAACCTCAGCAACCGATTGGGCCACCACTGTGTCAGAACCCTGACCGATATCTGCCGCTCCAGTATGTACAGTCACACCTCCGTCCATGTCAATTTTCAGATGCACAGTGGCATGTGGGAATTTATTCGGGTCCCAATGAATGGGAAGGCCACTTCCAGAAATAAAAAATCCACATCCAACCCCTATTCCTTTACCNAGTGGTAGCTTNCGGAACTTACTGTCCCATCCACTTTCCTCCTTCACTCTCTCCAGACATTCTCTCATCCCAATGCTAGTTACCCTAAAACCTGTAATTGTAGCTGAATGAGGTGGTAGCAAATTTGCCAGACGTAGGGTGATCGGATCGACCGACAGTTTTTCTGCNAGGTCATCTAGTCCGACCTCCACTGCACATCTAGAGTTCACAGCGCCATGTCCTCTCATCGCACCGCTTGCTGGTTTGTTAGTCCACACNCTTGCTCCTGTATANTGGAATGCACCTATCTCGTAAGGGGCTGTGTGAAGGACCCCATTGTAGTAGGTTGTAACATGNCCGAAAGAAGCAAACGCACCGCCATCGATNAGAGCATCCGTCTCAATNCCACAAATTCTGCCCTTTCTATCTGCATGGAGATTCATTTCTATTCGAGAGGGATGGCGTCCTCTGTTTACCCAATAGACCTCTTCTCTGTCAAATGTTATTCTTACAGGCTTACCACTCTTTCTTGCTAGTATAGCTGCACACATCTCATGCGGAAATGGGTCTGATTTTCCTCCAAAACCACCTCCAACAAAGGTCCTATGGACGTTAATCTGGTGCATTGGAATTTCCAAAACATCTGCCAACGCCCTATGGACATAGTGCGGAACTTGTTGTGGCGTGTAGAGGGTTAGCCTACCCGAAGGATCCCAGTGCGCAACCACTGCATGCGGTTCAGTAAATGCATGATTGACACCAGAAAAAAACCAGTTTTTTTTGTGACTCGCAATCGCAGACTTCGACATCCCCTCAATATCTCCAAACTCCTGAAAGACTCTTTTCTGGATGTTGGACTCTCCGATGTGATATTTTCCTCGGTCATGTATGGGCTCCTCACTATCCTGAAGTCCATCCCTCATATCGTGAATCGAGTGAAGTATTTCGTACTCNACCTCAATTAGCCTCTCAGCCTCTCTAGCAGTCATTTCGTCTACAGCAGCAACACAAGCAACAAGATCACCTGCATGTCTTACTTTCTCTACTGCCATGGCATGCTCATCCTTAGTAACTGGAAGAACACCAAACTTGTTTTTTGCATCCGCACCAGTAGCTATTGCCACCACTCCAGGAAGCTGAATTGCTTTTGAGCAGTCAATTGATAGGACTCTGGCATAGTGATGGGGTGAGCGAACAATTCTGCCAATCAACTCCCCTGGGAGCCTCACATCGTCCCCATAGTGGGCCTGGCCGGTAACTTTCCAACCACTATCAATCAAAGCCGTAGGCTTTCCAATAATCTGACCACTAACTATGCCATCATGCCTATGGTCGCCCCATGGTTGCTCTAAATCNCCTCCTTGTGAACTAGGAATCATCTTTGGATCGGTATTCTTAGAAAATTGATTCTTTCCTCCCGAACCAGGTCTAGAGAAGGGAATTTTTCCAGGCTGTTGGCGATAGCCTACGATCTCCTCTTCTACCTTATCAGCTTCGTTTTCATCCACACTTTCTTCTGAGATTCTATTCACCCCCAAATCCCGGATGTGGGTCGCTCTGTGGAGAAGTAGAGTCTCCAATCGATTCTCCCGAGATTAGAATATCTGAAGCGGCTCTAACCGAGTCGACAATTTGCTGAAAACCTGTGCATCTGCATAGATTTCCTTCAATCGCCTCCTTAATTTCGTCATCAGTCGGACCCTTGTTTTCCTCAAGCAGGGCAGAGATTACTACTAGAAAACCGGGTGAACAAAATCCACATTGGCTCCCTCCATACTCTGCGAAGGTCCGTTGGATTGGATGGAGATGATGGCCATCTGCCAATCCCTCAACCGTCGTCACATCACACTTCTCTGCATCTAATGCAAGAGTTAGACAAGAAAGCTTAGGCACCCCGTCTACTAGTACTGAGCAGCATCCGCATGTCCCCATGTCACATCCACGCTTTGTTCCAAGACTACCTACTTGGTCCCTTAGGACGTCAAGAAGTATGGCATTACTTTCAATGAAAATCGACTTCGCTTCTCCATTCACATTAGCGTTCCANTCGACCTCTCCAGCATGAGGTAGCATAGGTAGTCGGAACTGCACCATTGTTGTTACCAATCGGAGGTCATCCTTTGAGCATTGGGTTCAGATTTATCATTCTATAATAAATCACTAACTACCATCTTCAATGCTCCAAACTCAGCTCTCTTCAAATGCTCTCCGTAAGTACTCCGTGCAATCCCTAATTCATCCGCTAGTTGTTTAAGAGTGACTTCTGAATCGACTTCATAATATCCTCTATTTACTGCAAGAATTAGAGCCTCCTTTTGTTTTTCAGTAAGAAACTCTAACTCATTAGCATGTTGATCTTTAATNGTGTTGACGCTGATAATATCTGGCGGCATAACACTATTGATTAATTCTAAGAAACTACGAATTGAATTTGAAAGACCGAAGATTCGGATTTCTAAACCACTTTCAGAATTTATTCCGTATGGNGGGTATACGTAAATGTTCGATATTTGTATTGCCGACTTTGCCATGGGATGAGTGCACTTCACGCTNGCTAGAATGCCATTTTCATCTTCTTCAAATTTTTCCAGAACCTCGAAACTTTCCAGCTCAGAGATNTCTGAAAGCCTGTGGCCCTTNTTTAGTTCTAATTCAGTCAATTGTGAAACTCCTTCAGAATCTATAGATAGGTGCCCGAGGACCTCAATTCTCTGACAAATTTTCATCATTTGATAAATCTCATCGATTTTGAAAAGTGATGATGGCTTCCAGTTTAGACGAACTTTCCTCATATTTCCGGCACACGCTCATATTATTTTACGATACTTAGCTCCAGTAAGACTCTCTGAGGAATTGATTCATTTCCATGCAAGCTTGCACATCAGAAGGACGTTGAGGCATTACTTCTGAACCATTTAGATGTTTGATAATGGGTAGAACATTACTCTGGTTAACTACTCCCCATCCCAATTGGGTGCAGGANGCCACCGGGGAGACAGGAGTAGTCCCAGAAAGAGGATCCCATGTTGTGAAAGAAGGATACCAAGCAGAAAGATTTAGCGCATCCCTCAAATCATCGTTGGTCAATGAAAAATTAGTCCCATTCACCAATAGCCCCCCTCTATTCAGAGGATCTGCCCCAGCCGACATATCCCCGAACTCATCTCTAAGATTTTTGAGAACATCAGAAAGTAATCCTGCTGTTCTAGGGGTCGCGAAAGAAGTCCCCGACGTAGTGTGGTATCCATCTATATCATCATGATTTGGAAGATATTGCGTCCAGTCTGCTGCTATATCGGGATATGATCCGCTCATAGTCTCTTTCTGATCATCATCTTCCTCAGCATAACCGGAGATGCCTATACTCCATGGAGGTCCAGCCGTGGAGTCTTGAACGGCTGGAGAGGGCGAGTTGTCTGCAGCTCCAGTGTGCACCTTCTTTTGTTCGACAACTGCAACCTTCGTAGCATCCTCTATTCCCGGAACTGGGATAGAAAGAATAGGTCCAAAGCTCGTGGTAATGATGTCAACAAGTGGCTGATTTGCAGCTGCAAGGACCGCAGCATCGCTGAAACCCTCCACAAAGAAAATTACTGCATCGGGGTTAGCATTCAGTACTGCACCCGTTACCGCGGTACCATGACCATCACTCGGATCATCTAGAATCGGAATATCTGTATTGTCATCTGGTGAGGTGCCGATAATTCTAGAACCCTTGAACCAAACTATGTCTNCTGATCCGATAACGTCCCAACACTCTTCTCTATCGTTCTCATACCTCTCTTCCCAAGTCCCATTTGTGGATATCTCACAAACGAAATTTACTCCCAATCCATCTAGTAGCCATTGCGGATATGAATCATTCATAATAAAGTGATTATGGTACACATTTATTCCTGTATCTATTGGGGCAACAACGCTGAAAGAACCAAAATCGTCCACATTAGCAGGAATTGTGAATGTATTGTCAGAATCTTGATTGAGGCATCCACTAAATGATGTGGAAATGATTAGTATACAGACAAATGCCGCCGGGACTCTCACACCTCTGGGATTTTAACCCCCGATTTCANTCTTCGGTTTCCTCGACCACCCTCTCCAGTAGTAGAATCTCAGCACAGACGGCAATAGCTATTTCTTCAGGAGAATCCGCTCCTATCTCAAGGCCAATGGGGCATCTAACCGAATCTACCACCTCATCAGGAATATCGGAGCCAATAGCAGACTTTCTGAATGCAGACCACTTTTTCTTAGAACCAATGGCCCCAATACGAGGCCTGACACTAGTGCCAGAGCTCCTCAATAATCCTATCAATAAATCTTCATCAACTCCCCAATCATGACTTAGTAGCAAAATATCGGAGAATCTTTGGATAGTTTCCTCACTCTCGGAATTAAGAAATTCTTGAACAGAGCAACTAATNGTTCGGATGGCATTGGGGAACCTTTCTGCGTTTGAGAAATCCTCTCTAATATCAAAAACACTGTAAGACCAACCCAGATTATCGCATACTTTCGAAATTGATACTCCGACATGCCCCCCTCCAGCAATTAGGATATNCGGCAGGGGCTCAATCACTTCCATGGTCACAGTCACTCGCCCCCCGCACAGGCTGTCCAAGACATCTACCTCTTTTTCCTTACCATCTTTATTCAACAGGAAAACCTCCACTGACCCTCCTCTTTTTTTATTTAGATAATTCTTTGATAGTAATAAATTTTCTAGCTTTTTCTGAATCTTATATTCTAGTCCAGCACCGCCAACAGTGCCGAATTTAGACCCACTTGAACTNATTGCGAGCCTAGCTCCCGGCTTCCCTGGAACACTACCCTGTGCTTCGATTACCGATGCGATTGCTACTCTCTCTCCTGCACCTAATCTCTCAAGGGCCCATGACAATACGACTATGCTCACGCCCGTCTGACTAGGCACTGTGTCTTTGGGGTTCCGATTCTATCCTAGAGCTACATCAAGGATCATCATTATGGTAAATCCTACCATGACTCCCATGGTTGCTATATCCCCATTCTTTCCTCTATGTGCCTCAGGAACCAATTCTTCTACCACTACGAATATCATAGCACCCGCAGCGAAGGCGAGTGCGTATGGGAGAATTGGATTTACGAATACTATTGTGGCAGCCCCCAATACAGCAGCTAAAGGCTCAACCATTGCAGATAATTGTCCCCACCAGAAACTCTCTTTCTTAGTCAAACCCTCTCTTCTCAGAGGTACCGAAACTGCAGCTCCCTCGGGGAAGTTCTGAATCCCAATCCCGATAGATAATGCAATCGCAGCCCCAATTCCATCTCCAGAGGAGGCGGCACCAAAGGCAACTCCGATCGCTAAACCCTCTGGAATATTATGAAGGGTGATTGCCGATATCAGAAGCTTACTCCTGTGCCAACTTGTCTTCACCCCTTCTACTTCTTCTGGAGGGGCACCAGGATGGAGGTGAGGCAGGAACGCATCGATAACCCTCATACAGACTCCTCCAAAGATGAATCCGAATGCTGCGGGTAAGACCTTTCTAATCCCCTCTCCTTGTGTTTGATCGATCGCTGGGCCCAGAAGCCCGAAGCAACTTGCTGCAATCATAACACCAGCGGCGAAGCCAAGCATTCCATCCAATGCTTTTCTGTTAATTTCGTGAAAGAAGAAAACAAGTCCAGCTCCGAAAGCTGTCATGAACCAAGTGAACATTCCTGCAACCAATGCTTGCTCAATCGGACTAAAACCATCTAGCATATCCTCGAGATTCATGCCNATGNCTTGAAATTGTACTTTTCAATTTTATTCATTAATCGAATTCAGACTCTTATGCAGATCTTCGACATCCGACGGCGTGTCCACGTTCAAATGAAGATGTTTGTCATTTACCTTAAACCTCAAAGGTTTTACAATATCCCTAAGCGGTATTTTTTCGCTACTCTGTCTGACTCTTTCTACGTCTTCTGAAGAAAGGAGGAGGGGATGTCCCCCCCTTCCTGACTGCTCGGGACAGCACGTTTTATCAGATCTCATTATTNGATCGAGAGTGGAGTCTGAGAATCCCGGCCTATCAACAGGTACAATCAGCAATCTGTAGGAGCAATCATTCATGGAATCTATTCTAGATATGCCTACCTTAAGAGAACCAGTTCTTCCTCTCTCGGGTTCATAATTGACGATAATATTTGAATTTGGAAGCTGTTTTGAAATTCCTTCAAAATTCTTCTCGTTAGTTACNACCGTCACACTGACACCTCTAGTTTTGACTCTATCCGACAGCCATCGGATTAAGGAAAATCCACCAATTTTAACTTGTGCCTTATCGAACCCAAGCCTGCTACTTGATCCTGCTGCAAGAATTATACACTCAAGTTCGGAAATCCCCATATTCTGCCCGGAGGCTAACACCGTATTAGTGCTATACTAAGCCATCTAGTAACCCAGCAAGATAAGTCATNTATGTAAGATATATAGTAATCATCAATGAACCCATTGTCTTGGAGAAATCTTTTCCCGAGAGAAAGACTCCTACTACGAATCCAGAAGTCACTACAACTACTGCTATGTCTCTCGTGAATACGCTGTCAACAATGATCCCGTTACCAACTATGCTAGCAATCCCGATAATGCCCATGATGTTCATTACGTTCGATCCTAAGACATTCCCAACAGCTACTCCGCCCTGCCCTCTTAGTCCGGCAACTAAGGTCACAGCTAATTCTGGTAGAGAGGTCCCAAGTGCAACTATGGTCAAACCGATTACGGCTTCAGATACTCCGAATGTATCTGCTATTCCTTTGGACCCTGAAACTAGTAGTTCAGCTCCGAACCAAATCATCAAACCGCCTACAAGACATGCCGGTATAGCAACTGAAATTTTTTCTGATAACCATGAATCCTCGAATTCATACACATCCTCCCCAGATATTGCCTTCGAATATGTGTAGAGGTAGTAACCTGAAAGAGATACTAACATCACGATACCACCTATCATCGGAACCTCNCCCATGATGACAAAGAAGGCCATGAAAGCAGTGGCAACCACAACAGCCAGAGAATCTCTCTTAACGGCATTTCCAGTCTGTGACTTAGCTCCAAATAATGCTGCTGCACCAAGTACAAGCATCACATTAGCTACGTTTGACCCCAAAACGCCGCCAATAGCAATATCTGGTGAATCAGTCCTCACTGCTTCGATAGCAACCGCCAATTCAGGAAGAGATGTACCTACCGCAACTACAGTGAAACCAACAACTAGGGGGGAAACGCTCAGATTCTGTGAGATTCTCGTCGCACCTTGTACAAGAGCTTCTCCCCCGCCCATCAGAAGAAAAAAACCTGATAGAACAAAAAAAATGTCGATTATCGTCTCTTCCACAAGTAAATCCCGCGACCTAACACAAATTACTCTTTGCCAACATCGAACAGAATAATTATCCTAATTGCAAACCTTTTCGATATGCCTGGTCAATACCGCAACGGAAGGTACCGTGTGGTCTTCTAGCGTGGGCGAGAATGGCACCGGTGTGTCCAGTGCTCCAACAACAACTGGCGGACTCTCCAATCTCCAGAATGCTTCTTCGAGTATCCTGCTTGAAACAGTATGGCCAAAACCTCCAGTCCACTGTGATTCTTGAAGGACTAACATTCTACCCGTTCTTAAAACCGAATTTATACAGGTCCGATGATCAAATGGGAGAAGTGTCCTCAAATCTATTACTTCTACCTCTAAGCCGTCTTTAGATACTAATTCTGCAGCTTCTAAGGCCACGTGAACCATCGCCCCCCANGTAACAATGCTGAGGTCAGATCCTCCNCTAATTACTTCTGCAACTCCTATTGAANTATCGCCTCTTTCGAGTCTTTTTTGTACACTTTCTGTATCTACAATCTGATTTATCGACTTCCCCCAACCAGTTAAACCTCCTCTCAAGCCATAAAGTCCGATATGCTCNAGAAAAATCACAGGATCCGGAAGATGGTGAGACTCAATTAGAAGGTCATAAGCATCTTGCGGATTACTTGGAGCTACAAGCACTAAACCCGGATCATTAGTNAGCCATGATTCAATCATATTCGCGTGAAAGGGACCGCTGCGAGTTTTAGCTCCTAGTGGAATTCTCACTGTCAGCGGTACTTCTCCTCCCCACCTCCATCTAATCTGAGCAGTGTTGTTGACCAGAGGATTCATCGCCAAAGCAGCGAAACCGCCGAATTGTATCTCTGCTATCGGCCGCATTCCTCCAAGAGCCGCACCTGTTGCCGAATGGATAATTATCGCCTCAGACAGAGGCATATCAAGCAACTTATCTTGATGCCCTTTAGCTTTCAACGGGAGATTCATGCCGAATGCTCCTGCAATTTCCATATCTTCGCCCATAATCACCATTCTCTCCCCAAACTCCTCCGCTAGTCTAGCCATGGCATTCTGAATCGATCTACTATACGTCCACGAATTAGCTGCATCAGAAAACTCAATNGAGTACTCNCCAGGTTTTAGCAATGGCTTGGGGATCTCCAAATCATTTCCAATCCTACTAATTTGACTATCATGGCTTTGAGCATCATACAGTGATGTTATTCCCTTGACTACAGAATTTCCTTCTGGCCATTCCATATTTTCTAATGCCTCTCTGGCTGATTTCATTGCCGCTTCTTCTTCATCTAGAATCGTGTCCAAGATATTTTCACCAACTCCCATCTCTACTAGTAATTCCCTGTGATTAGGAAGTGGATCTTTTTCAGACCAATATGTTAACAGATCCCTATCCACATATCCCGGGGGGTTGCCACTCGCTGATCCTAGATACAGGTCATCATGGTGATGAGCGTGACCACATCCTCGCATGGTTTCAACATGAATTAATGTTGCACCTCCTTCAGACATTGCAAACTCCCTAGCAACTGCGGTAGAAGAATAGTAACTCGCTGGATCTGACCCATCTACACTCCATGATGGTATGCCCATAGCATATCCCTTATCTCCAAATGTCTCAGCTCCAGATTGAGCCTTAGTGAAAGTATCCAAAGCGATTTGATTATTCTGAATCATGAAGCAAATTGGAAGACCACGAACCCCAGCGAAATTCATAGCTTCCCAAAACTCTCCACTACTGCTACAGCCCTCTCCTACAGGAGCTAGATGAAACCTATTAATTCCGAGACGCTTTGATGCTAGAGCAATCCCNGTAGTTGTAGCGCTAGCGATCGGAAGCGGGGCGGTTGGAGGCAGGATACCTTTCTCCCAGTTTCCTATGTGGAGGTCCCTACCTCCACTTTCTTCATGCCCCCCATCCATGTAGGATCCAGACTTTCCCATTTGAGCCGATAGGATTTCAATCTGAGTTTGTCCCATTGCCAAGGCAAGACCAGTATCTCTAATCATAGGTGCAATTATGTCCGCAGTATGCCTTTCTTCATGAGGTATGTCAATAGCCCTGGTCATTGCAGAAGCACATGCTACAACTCCTTCTTGCCAAGTTGTTCGGAACCCCTTCCCNCCAAAACTACTCCCATCAGGAGTTGGTAANCCATTTGTGAATAGATCCTTCAGTTGCTCATCTATTAGCCTAGTTCTAATCATCCATCTCTGCCATTGAATCCTCTGGTCCAGAGTTATGGATGCATTATGTGCCATCCTTCTCAGGCATAGTGAAACATCAATCAGAAATCTCGAATTTCTTCTACTCAGGTGGAGATCTCCTGTTCTTCTGGGAATAATCTCATTTTTCTCTAGTATGGCAAAATCAGGATTAATTAGACGTTCAGACAACACTTCTCCAATTCTCAAAACTAAAGAGTTGGAGAACTTGTGAAAACTATCGCCGTCGAATTTACTGCGATCGATCGCCTCTTCCAGACATTCAGAAACGACCTCCAAGTATCCATCATGCCTTTCAGCAATAAATCGTAATAAATGTGATTTTACTTTTATTGAATCTAATTTTTCAAAAAATATGAGGGGTGAATCTGGCCTCCAACCAAGACCCCATATTACTGGTAGTTCGGATTGTTTTGCTGTACTTCTCCCACTATTTGACTCCTGAACCTCGTTTTGGTCATCTTCAAATCCACGTTTGTTCCTTCTTTCTGCCTCCCTCTCAAGATCTTCAACTTTAGAACTTGGTTTTCTCTCCCATATCTCGACGTTTCTACTCCTGCCCTTTCCAGATGATGATCTTTGTATAGTGGCCCTAATTCTTTTTCCACAGGCTTTACAACTCCTGTCTAGTCTATTTGATTTAGAGTCCCTAGTTTTCCAAACTTGATGTAAATCGCAACTAGGACACCTCCAAATTCCTCTCCTGCCCTTACTCATGCCTCCTCCAAATTGTCTTAGTACTACAATATTCGTGATTCTGAGGATTTTTTTACCACATTTAGAGTATAATTGTGGTAAAAATAAAAAAATAACTATATTTATTTTCCAAATACCATATTAAAACGTTATACTGAAGTTAAAATAACCACATTAAAAAATAATTTTCAAATTCAATAGAATATAATTTATTTTTACCATATTAAAACGTTATACTAANTTGAATAATACCACTATTAATACTTAAGAATGGAATGATCTACCTCTTCTGACCATCTGTTTATTCCTCCTACTAAGTTGAATACTCTATCCGGAGACCAACCCGACTCAGAAAGTAATCTAGCTACCAATGCCGACCTTTGGCCGCTTCTACAATATATTACAATCTCTTTCTCTTTGGGTAATTCTCTCAATCTGGAAGGAACTTCCAAATGCATAATTCTTGAGTCGGTTCCTGAAATACTGGAAATCGCCTCTTCATGAGATCTTCTCACATCCAACAAGTACGGTTCCCATCCACTCGACTTTCTCTCGAAGAACTCAACAGGCAGAATCTCTGAGAAAGTTGACTCGGTTGTTTTATCCAATTTACTGGCCCTAATTCTGTTATTATCCTTAGAAAATGAAAGGATTTTCATTTTCATGNTCAGAGCATCGATTGTNAGCAATTTTCCACTTAGTATATCTCCAATTCCTAGAATTAATTTGATAGCTTCCGTAGCCTGAATGGTGCCTACTATACCTGGAAGAACTCCAAGCACTCCCGCCTCTGAACAATTTGGGGCTAATTCCGGAGGAGGTGTTTCTGGAAACAGATCTCTGTAATTAGGGCCGTTTTCTACGTTAAACGTGGACACCTGTCCCTCGAAACGATGAATACTCCCAAATACCCAAGGCTTACCAGAAANNTCGCTTGAATCACTAATAAGGTATCGAGTTTCGAAATTATCAGTTCCGTCGATAATAACGTCGAAATCTTCGAAAATTCCCAGTGAATTATGTCGTGTCAATTTTTCTGGAATTTCGACTATATTGACATCTTCGTTAAGATTTCTAATCCAACTTGCCGCAGAACTAACCTTGGAATGGCCCAATGTTGCGCTGCTGTGAATAATCTGCCTTTGAAGGTTTGAAGAGCTCACTATGTCATGATCCATTACCCCAATACTTCCAATCCCAGCAGCAGCTAGATACATCAGTGCTGGAGAACCCAGACCTCCAGCCCCAATTACTAATACCGAGGAATCCAGCATCAGGGACTGCCCCTCTTCTCCTACTCCCGGAAGTACCAGATGTCTAGCATACCTTTCCAACTGATCTTTTCTTAAACTGTCGACCATATTCTCTCCAAGGGATTCTGCCTCAAGGCTCACTAGTCACTGGTGCTGCTCCTCTAACCATCTTTCTGCATCAATTGCAGCCTGACAACCCATGCCAGCCGCCGTAATTGCCTGTCTATACCTCTTGTCGACAACATCTCCTGCAGCAAAAACTCCTGAAATTGCAGTCATGGTGTTCTCGATATGTACCAAATAACCTTCTTCATCAGTCTCCAACTGACCTTCCAAAAATCCTGTAATTGGTTTGTGTCCGATGGCAATGAATGCTCCTGCACACCGAATTGACTCCTCTGAGCCATCTCTCGGATCCTCCAGAATGGCACCAGTAAGGCCATTTTCATCTGACAACCATTCTTTGATCTGTTTGAAAGTTTTGATTTCTATCTTGGGATGCGACTCCGCTCTTTCAATCATTACCTTTGAAGCTTTGAAAACATCTCTTCTATGAATAATCGTGACCTTACTGGCGAATCTTGTAAGGAAAGTGGCTTCTTCCATTGCAGAATCTCCTCCTCCTATTACTATTATTTCCTCATCTCGGAAGAAGGCCCCATCACATGTTGCACAGGTTGAAATTCCACGTCCTTTCTGATCTTCTTCTCCTTTTGCCCCTAGCCATATTGCCTCAGCCCCAGTACAAATTATCAGTGATTCAGACCTGAACTCCTCACCTTCAACCCATACTTTGAATGGGCGCTCGGAAAGGTCCAATCTCTCGACGTTCTTATCATGGACCTCTAGGCCGAATCTCTCTGCTTGTTCCCTCATGTCTACCATCATTTCTGGACCACCTATTCCTTTGGGGTAGCCTGGAAAGTTCTCAACATCAGAAGTAAGCATTAGCTGACCTCCAGACATATATCCCGCAAACATCAATGGTTCGAGAAGCGCCCTTGCTGCATATAGCCCAGCAGTATAGCCAGCAGGTCCCGAACCAACAATTATGACGTTACGGGCCCCGTCTCGCATGAGACCTCGAGATGTACGACATCTCTTCAATCTTGACAGTCGAATATGAGCGAAAACAGCCTGAATTCAAATGGAAAATTGTAATATATTCATTCCTCAGGCCGGAATCATGCCAAAATACATGTATTCTGGAAACTACACTAGAGAAGGTGCCTCAGGCCTATTACAAGAAGGCGGCAAGGCAAGAAAGGAAGAAGCAGAGAGAATTATGGAGGCAATGGGTGGGTCTCTTGAGGCCTATTACTGGTCCTATGGTGAGATGGATTTCTTCATGATTGTCGACATTCCAGAATCAATGGCTGTGAAATTTTCACTCCATATTGGAGCCTCTGGCGTCTTCAATGGAAAGCTGACCCCTCTCATTACAGTTGACGATATGGAGAATGCAACCTCCACAGATCTCCCATCTATGAGATTACCAGGCCAATGATAAAATCATTCGGACATTGCTACGACTGCCCCTACAGCTGCTCTCGCATGCGGCTCTAGCCTAGGGTCTATGTGCTCGGGAGCAGCACCAGGGCCAATTATTCCGAGTCCTACAGGCTTGTTGTGCTTAATCTGTAAATCAATAACCGAACTTGTCACGGATTGTCCCATGACCAAGCCATGATCGGTTTCGCCGCGCTCTATAATGCCCAGAACAACTGCCCCTTGTATTTCCTCCCTGCTCAGCATCCTATCCAGAGCCAGAGGGGCTTCCATTGATCCAGGTACCCAAGCAACCTCTGTAATTTTCCAATTCTTAGAATTCGCCTCTTCTGTAGCGAATTGTAGCATCTTTTCCACCTCTTCACGATGAAAAGATCCACAAACAACACCTAGGTTCATGCCTTTTCCCCCATTCTCAGCATGGTCTCCACTATTGCTTGGGTCCTAGAGTCAATCTCGATATTCACGGTTTCACCCACTTCTTTACTCCCAATGGTGGTAATCCTCAAAGTTTCTGGAATAAGATGCAAACTAAAACCCTCGCCATCACAGATACCAACAGTCAGGGACATCCCATCGATGCCGATGTAGCCCTTTTCCATTATGAATGGACGGATTTGCTCAGGTATTGAGATCCTTACATCCATTCCTTCGCCCAAGTCTTTCTTTTCGACAATCTCAGCCTTAGAGATTACGTGCCCTGATAGGACATGTCCGCCCAATTCATCACCTACTCGTAGAGATCTTTCTACGTTTAGGAAGTCCCCGATCTTCCTTTCTGATAGAGTGGTTCTCTCCAAAGTCTCTTCTATAGCATCAAAGACTACTTTTTGATCTAACCCAGCATCATTAAGTTGTTCTGCTAATTGACCGCACCACAAGTGAAAAGCATTTCTTTGTGCTGA
>PAVV01000021.1 GCA_002713185.1 Methanobacteriota archaeon
TCTAAACCAAAACATTTCGCTGCCTTACTATCGATGATTTCATCGACAGCCTGAATTTCAAGAAAGTGATTACCTCTTCCTATAGATCCTAAGGATGACAACCCCTTTCTTTTAGCTACCTCCGAAATACTACTTGAGTCAGTCTCCAGTAGACCATTCATTTCTATCCTATCAAGATCTTCGAAATGGCCTAGCCCAAGCTCAGCTGCTGCCTTAGCACCCTCAGAGAGTATATCGTCTAGCTCAATGTCACTTAATGAAACTCCACCTTTTCCCGAATCGCCCGAGGGGATCCGACTCTTCAGTCGATTCCCGAATTCCTTGCTACCACTTCCAGATTTTTTCCTTATTAGCGGCGCAATATCTTCTAATCCCATGTCTATTGAGCATAGCCTAACCCCACAGTTGATGTCGAAACCGACTCCCGCTGGAGAGATTACGCCTCCGTTATCGATATCCGTTGCCACTACGCCCCCTATCGGGAATCCATACCCTTGATGGAAGTCAGCCATAGCCCAAGCTTCACCTATTGCGCCCGGAAGAGATGCTGTATTGGCCAGTTGCTCAAGTGAACGATCGCTACTTTTCTTCAAGTGCTGGCTGTCCGAAACCAATAATGCATCAACTTTCATGCCCTTTCTTTTTTTTATCCTCATCAAGGAGTCTCCTTCGGGCTCTAGGAACTCCTTCCAGTCTGGCATCAAATGTTTCTCGGAAACCTCCTCCTTTCAAATCACCGGGATAAAATTGCGCATTGACTTCAAGACCGAACCTCCGATGGGATGGTCGAGGGGTATCGTGACTTTCGGAGAAATAGACATACCTTTCTGGGAAGATTCAGGTCACCAATGTAGAATTTGTTCTGTGACTGGGGCTAGATTCTGGACTAGAGACCCANTGAGGACTACCTGTGGGGATAGTACTGAAGACTCATACACATTCATAGGAAATCCACTCATCAAGGGATTCTCGATGAGGGGAAAGTCCCTAAAGGACGAGATGAGAGAGCACTTTCTTTCGTTTTTTGATAAAAGGGGACACTCTAGGATAGAACCTTACCCAGTAGTAGCTAGGTGGAGGGACGATATACACCTAACAATCGCAAGTATAGCTGATTTCCAACCGCATGTGACATCTGGTTTGGTGCCACCGCCCGCAAATCCTTTAGGAATCAGCCAACCATGTATTAGGCTCACAGATGTAGCAGCAGTTGGAAGATCAGGGAGGCACTTGTCTACCTTTGAGATGATGGCACATCATGCTTTCAATAAGCCAAAGGAAAATGATGTCGTTTACTGGATCGATCAGTGTGTTAGATACTGTGATGAAATGTTGGTAGAAACTTTCGGAATTGAGCCAATGGAATTGACTTATGTCGAGAATCCATGGTCCGGTGGGGGTAATGCTGGACCAGCATTAGAGGTCATTGTCGGCGGCTTGGAACTCGCAACTCTTGTATTCATGAATCTCGAGGAAAATGAAGATGGAGATATTGAGNTTAANGGCCTAAAATACAGGGAAATGGACTTACAGATTATAGATACCGGATACGGACTTGAGAGATTCTGCTGGGCAGCAGCAGGAACTCCAACTATCTACGAAGCAATCTATCCCGAATCAGTAGAATGGCTGAAGAAATTAGCCGGTATCGAAGATATCATTTCATCTCTAGGAGGCTCATTAGACACCGATTTACTCTTCGGGGAACTGTCTAGATTAGCTGGAATATTAAATATAGACGTCGGTACAGATGTTGAATCTCTTTACCTAAAATTATCCGAAAGACTTGGTGAATCTGGACTCAAAATTACAGTTGATGAACTTAGGCAGATTNCTGAGCCTCTTTCTAGTATTTACGCAATTCCAGATCATATGCATGCGATTTGCAATATGTTAGGGGATGGTTTAGTTCCAAGTAATTCAAAGGCCGGTTACCTAGTTCGAATGCTNTCTAGAAGAGTTTGCAGGATGAAAGATGATCTAGGCATTGAATTGGGGCTATCTGATCTAGGTATGCATCATATAGTCACTAATCTTGATTTTTCCAGCTTCGTTCAATCCACTGATAAAGTATTATCAATTCTTGAGCTAGAGGAATCAAGATACTATGAGATGTTGAGGAAAGGNGAGTCTGCAGTTAGAACCGCCCTCCAGAATACGCCTGAGGATGCAAATGAAATTTCTGATGAGATTCTATTTCGTTTGGCCGAGGAAAGAGGCCTCAACCCAGAGATGGTAGTTTCTATAGCTAGCAGATTAGGGTGGAANAATCTCAGTGTCAGAGTGGGATTCTCTGCGGATATGGCATCAAGGAACGCGGAAAGGACAAAGAAAGCCTCTAAGACTAGGTCAAGCTCTGAAATTTTTCACATTAGGCACCTCCCAAAGACCTCTTTGGANTACTATAAGGATACNGGGAGATCCTCCTTCGAGGCTAAGGTAATCGAGTGTAACTCCCTTTCAGAGACCCAGATTTCTAACCTAAATCTTTCAAATGAAGTAAGCATCAAACCAACACACTTCGTTGTCTTAGATCGCACTCTATTCTATCCCGAGGGGGGNGGACAACTGGGGGATCAAGGATCTATTGGANATGTCAGAGTTGCCGACACAAGAATTGAACAAGATGTGGTCATACATCTGACGGATGGCGAGATTAGTACAGGGGATACTTCCGCCAAGATTGACGCTGAAAGAAGAATCCAACTCATGGATCATCATTCTTCTGTACACATCGTTGGAGGCAGTGCTAGAGCAATATTAGGGCCGCATATCTGGCAAGCTGGATCTAGCAAGGGTTCCAGATATGCTAGGATAGATCTCACACATTATTCTAGATTAAATCGTGAAGATCTAGATGCTATAGAAGATCATGCCAACTCAATCTTAGAAAATGATATCGAAATTGAAAAACTAGTTATGGATAGGGACAAAGCAGACGAAGAATTNGGCTTTGAATTGTATCAGGGGGGGCCACCTAAGCATAGTCAGATCAGAGTCATCCGTGTTGGTGATCACGATGTTCAGGCATGTGGGGGGACGCATCACGATAAAACAGGAAAAATTGGGGAGTTACGCATAATTCGTTCCAGTCAAGTCCAAGACGGGGTAGAGCGTCTGCACATCGTGGCAGGTGAGACGGCTCGCGAACATTCCAGGTCGCAAGAGCGAATTATTGCAGAGACTAGCCAGGTTTTGGGAGTATCAGCGGAAGAACTTCCATCGACAGTTTCGCGATTCTTCGAAGAATGGAAGACTCAACAGAAGAAGATAGAATCCCTCGAGGCAGAAATAGTTAGACTTAGGACAAGCGGCAATAAAGAAGCCTCCGTACAAAAAGAAGGAATAAGATACGTGATCATGGAGGTTGAAGGAGACATGAGGGCCATGATGACGATGCTGGGTCAGCTNACTCGTGACTCAGAATCTCCAACATTGGCCGTTCTTGGGTCTAGAGAGGGCGGAGGAATGCTAATTGTTGCTTGTACCGAGGACTCCATCGNNTCAGAAAAACATAACTCCGTGGAGATTCTTAGGTCAATCTCCCATCATATAAATGGCGGAGGTGGAGGTTCCCCGACCATGGCTCAGGGAGGGGGTTCTAATTCCGATGGAATCCCTGCATCACTAGATTNTGCCCGCGAATTNCTAGGATTGTAATGGNATGTCAACAATNGTAAAATCATCATCTCGCGCTGCCGCCATTGAATACGCAATACGTGATGTGGTAGTCCCTGCAATGGAGTTAGAGAAAAGAGGACATTCGATAATTCGTTTAAATATCGGCGATCCACTTGCTTTCCAAGGACTATCAACACCCGAACATATGATTTCNGCTTACAAGAAGGCATTAGACAGTCAGGAAAATGGATATGGCCCCTCATATGGATTGGCGAGCCTTAGGAAGGCGATATCACTCTCGGAGGCCCAGAAAGGTTGGAATTGTTCCGAAGATGATGTATATGTTACCCACGGAGTTACTGAAGCTCTACAAGTTTTGTTCGCAGCATTTCTAGAGCCCGGGGACAAAGTCTTAGCNCCAGGGCCACATTATCCCCCATACATGGCCTACCCCCAAATGTATGGTGCCTCCACAGTTGAGTATCGTTTGGACTCTAACAACTCTTGGAGAATCGACTTGGAGGATATTCGAGAAAAGATGGACGAAAATGTCAGACTTCTAGTCCTAATAAACCCGAATAATCCCACGGGGAACGTAGCCACCAAGGATGAAATAGAACAGCTACTGAAAATTACTCGAGATTTCCCTCGTTGCACCGTGATTTCGGATGAGATTTATGATGGACTAGATTTCTCTGGGGATTTTGTTTCTACTGCATCTATGTCCGACCACTGTCCCGTAATTACTCTTAACGGCGTCTCCAAGGTATACTTTGCTCCCGGTTGGAGAATAGGGTATATGGCATGGCATGATCCATCAGGAGTTTTAGAATACGTGAAAGATGGCGTTGAGAGGATCCTTAGGAGTAGACTTTGTGCTTCTACTCCTGCTCAGTATGGATATCTTGCAGGACTTTCTGAAGATTCNAATTGGATGCATCAGCATCGGTCTAGAATAAAGGAGAGATTGGATTTTTCCATCAACAGGATAAACGAAATTGATGGAATTGAATGCCAAGCTCCGAGAGGAGGCTTCTATCTCTTCGTTAAAATAACAGATCCAAATTTGGCTTCAGACGATAAAAAGTTTGTACTTGACTTNCTTCATAGTAAGCATGTCCTTGTAGTCCATGGCTCGGGTTTTTCACCTGAATTCGGCAAGGGTCACTTTAGGATGGTTTGTCTCCCAGATATTGAAATCCTCTCCGAGGCTTTNGACAGAATAGAGTCTTTTTTGAGNGAAAATTAATTCTGAAGACGACCACTTCTTCNGAACCATCTGCCGTTAATCATTATAGCCGAACCCAAACTGCAAGACCCGCCCTCTAGAGGGCGGGGTGCCCAGATGGCTTTGACTCACAACCAATATGCAGTTGCTGCCATTACTGCAACGCTATGCTTAGCGGGTATTTACACAGTAGTCGGCGCAGGCCTGTCTAGTACCGAGAGAGGCGGTTTCGAGTCTGCTATTGATGACATCGAGTTAAACCCCGGGAATCAGAGAGAATGCCCTCCCGACGTACCTACTATTGGCTGTGATTGGGATGGAGATGGCATCCCTGATCGGATGGAGAGCACCCTGTATGGGACAAACTGGCAGGAAGCAGACACAGATGGAGATGGTTTAGACGACGGATGGGAGATAGAAAATGGATTGGACCCACTAGACACCGGTGAGCCATGCATTACTATCGGAGAGGGTTTGTCAGAGGTCGAATGCGAAGATATCCCCGTTGCTTCTGTGGATACCGAGAGAGAGACTGGGGAACAAAACGAAACCTTCCCCAATCCAGACAATGGTCCACTGGGAGATCCTGATAGGGATGGTTTGACCAATCTCGATGAGGCAGAATTGGGGACAAATCCTAGGCTAAGAGATACGGATGGAGATGGCCTGAATGATCGATGGGAGTCCAAACATACTCACGAGGTTTCGACGCCTTCAGGAATCATTACTCTCCTAGACCCTCTAGACGGAAATTGGAATTGCCCAATCCTGACTCCTGCCGTCCAGGCAGAGATAAAACTGGATATTGGAGATGATCTATGGGAAGAGATGGGCTCCCAGTTCGGCCATTCCTGCGATGCAATACTAGATCTGGAGCAACCCGAGCCAGATACTTTGAGGAATTTTATCGAGGAAAAATACGACACAAATCCTAGGGATGCAGACAGTGACGGTGATTTGATTGACGATCTAGTAGAGATTTCCACTCACCTAGTGGATCTCAAAACATTTTGTGGAAAGCCTACCTTTGCAAGCCTGCAACTCCCTGCACCACATCTTAGGGCATTTGCCTCGGGGATAGTTTTCACAGTTGACGAGCTACCCAATGACGGAGGTTTGTACACCACTCTCCAAAAGAACTCCCCACTCGATAATCCAAACTGGTTTAACGAGGACATGGACGGTGATGGCCGTTTGAATGGCCCCGGAGACTGGGATACCGATGGCGATGGGATGCCTGATGGTTTCGAGTACTGCTATTCGTTCAACTCTGACTATAATTGGTTTTTGAATCCCGCAAACTCAACCGACGCCTACGGCGACAGCGACGGAGATGGCCTGAATAATGTAGAAGAATTTGAGGTCTCCTACACCTGGGGTCAAGAGAACTTCACAAGTCCACTTGACGCTGACACTGATAATGACGATATGCCCGATGGATGGGAGTATCAGAGCGGCATACACCCCAATGATGGCAGCAATGCCGACGATGACCCAGACTTCGATGGNTATGATGCCGACGGCGATGGNGCTGTNACTTACAAGGATATGATAGGAGCTACAACAATAGAACGAATNGATGTCTCTCCGGGAGACTATGTCCAGGAAAATAATACAATTCTTTGGGTAAGAACTGTAGTGGATAGCAACTATGTGAACATCCCAGTTAAGACCGAAGTATCTGGTTGGGTCTATCACATTAATGTGGAGGTTGACGATGAAGTCAGAAGCCGCCTGCAAAATCTCGTGACGATTGTTGAAGCGCATGAGAGATTTACTAATCTCGATGAGTATAATGCAAGAGATAGAGACTCAGATGGCGTGGTGGACGGTCGTTCCACCGATCCACTTTCTTCTGATACTGACGCTGACGGTCTCATCGATGGCATAGAAGTTATTGGCTGGAAGATTAGAATTGTCGATTTCGGCGTCAGAGAGGTGATAGTTCGGAGTGATCCCGGAGTCTTTGACACGGATGGTGATGGATTATCAGACTCTGTCGAATACTATGATACCTTCACCAATGCAACAGATAAGGATACTGATAACGACGGTTTAGANGATTACAGAGAGGCGGTCGATGGCCATCCTTGGTANGATAATGGTACTTTGGTATACTATTTCACCAATGCCTCGGCATTCGATACTGATAACGATGGCCTTGAGGACGGAGAGGAAGTCGTTGATGGACTTGATCAGTATATCACACACGGGAATAACGCCGATACCGATGGCGATGGATTGAATGATGGCAATGAGGTCCTATTCATCCCTAGGCCATGGCAGGGAGCAACCAATCCTCTGATTAACGATACAGATGGAGATGGACAACCTGATGGCTGGGAGATGCAGGTTTTCTCAGTCCAGGAAAACACCAATAGTCACAGTCTNTGGATTTCCACCACAAATTGGCTTCCTCCAGGCTGCGAATCAATGATGGACTGTGGAAAGGGCCCTGGTGGTTGGCTTTGGACTAATTATGTCTCAGGCTTCGCTACTTCTGGAGATAGAAATGACGATGGGGTTCTCGATCCTCACTATTTCTTGTTTGAGATGAATTTGTCAGGCTTCTCAATACCTGAGAGTGGCAGATGGGCTCTTGACCCTTCTTTTGGCTCAGCCGTTGATTCAATATACGACATAGACAACGATACCCTACAGAATTCTCTTGAGGCCCCGGATAGGTGGGACACAAATCCAGTTGACGATGATTCCGATGGCGATAGACTTCCAGATGGGTGGGAAGTGAGCTATTCCGAAGAGGCCATAGAACTGGGACTTGTCGATAACAACACTCTGAATGCGCTTGGTTCGAGAGGCCCCATGGATCCGAGAATGCCAGATTCTGACCTCGATGGAATTAATGATGGAAATGAGGATCCGGATAAAGACGGACTCAATCGAACTATTCTGATGTATAGGTACTGTCCCGGATGGGACAATCCCCAAGACTTCGAATGCCATATCGACCCTTATGGTTCAGGATCAATTTTCTATGATGATTTGGAGAATTACACTAATTTCGAAGAATTCCAGAACGGGACCAGCCCCATCAAGAACGATACAGATGGAGATAAGTGGAATGATGGCTCTGAAGTTTATCACCAGGATCAGGACGACGACGATATGTGGGCAGGTTGGGAATACTACTTTGGATATGACCCCCTTGATCCGTCCGACTCCATGATTGACTCAGATGGCGACGGTTTNGTGAATAAGTGTGAGAGTAGGTGGAACACTAATCCAAAAGATCCTACTAGCTTCCCTTCTCAGGGGGAGCTATGCAACAATTTCGATTGACCTTGAATCATTATTGCATAATCAGGGAATTACTCAACATTGAATCTCTTGAATACTTCGTTGGTAGTCATGCTGACTCTAATGAATGTGGTACACTTNGGGAGATCCTTTATTCTTCTAGCACCNACGTAAGAGCAAGCCGANCTTAACCCTCCNAGTATCGATTGAACAGTTGTTTCGAGTGGTCCTCTGTAGGGGACCCTGACTTCTTTTCCTTCCGGGGCTCTGTGCCCGGCTATCTCTCCATAGTGCCTTTCCATAGCCTTAGCAGACGACATCCCGTAGAATGATTTGTACTCCACTCCATCGNCCCCTTGAATAATCTCTCCCCCTGACTCATCATGTCCTGCTAACATNCCTCCCAGCATAACAAAGTCTGCACCAGCAGCAAATGCTTTCGCCACATCTCCAGGAGAAGAACAGCCCCCATCAGACATTACATGACCATTCAGCCCATGTGCTGCATCAGCACATTCGGAAATAGCTGATAATTGTGGATATCCAACCCCTGCAACCTTTCTCGTCGTACATACAGAACCAGGCCCAATTCCCACCTTCACAATATCGGCACCCGCAAGGATTAGTGCTTCGGTCATTTCTCTAGTGGCAACGTTTCCGGCAATTATGATCTTGTCCACGAACTCTTTTCTTACCTTTCTTACAAAATCTAGGAAAACTTCCCTATATCCATTAGCCACATCGATGCAAATCATCTTNAGAGCGCTATCAGTTGCCATCTTCCTTCTAAGTAGCTCAAAACTTTCTTCTGTTGATCCGCATGTTACGGATACGAATTCCGGATTAACCCCACTTTCCCATGCTTCAGAGAACTCTCTAGTGGAGTAGAACTTCTGAGTGCATGTTAGCATCTTATTCTTCTGCATAACTTTGGCTATTGAGAATAGTCCTGTAGTATCCATATTTGCAGCAACTATGGGGACTCCCGACCAAGTTTCAGTAGTATGTCTAAATTTGAATTCCCTGACTAGGTTCACATCCGATCTCGAGACCAGGGTACTTCTCTTTGGCCTGATGAGGACATCATCAAAAGTTAGCTTAAGGTCACGCTCAATGCGCATATGATCCTTACTTCTCCAACGAACATAGCCTTATGACCTTTCTTAATCAACAAATCTACTTTGTCTCCAAAACACTTCATCAGATATGTGTCATTGCAGGTTTTTCGGCAAATAATNGGTTTATTGGTGCTCGTGCCGGGATTTGAACCCGGGTCGACGGATCGAGAGTCCGTCATGATGGACCGAACTACACCACACGAGCGTCGTATCTGGGAATGAACGTCTCTATTTCAAAACGTTGCAAATAATACATACTACAATCGTGCACTTTCACTTTCACTTTCGCCTCCTCTGCCCTTCTTCATATGCGAAGGGCCCCTCATAGCGTTATGATTACTAGAAAAAGGCGAATTACAGATGTGAGATACAGGAAGAGGCCAGAACCATGCCGAGTCGTCCCAATATCTTCTTTGNGNGCCACAGAAACGGTTTCNCGATCAGNGAATAATAGCCCGATTGTCCATCATTCTGGCCATTTGAATAGAATTGAATCTTGGAAACCTCTCGNGAGNAAAACAATCCTTGTTGAAATCAGTCCTAAAAGTTGGAAAGGGCTACATGATCGTGTCATCTCATCAATGCCAGCCAGACCAGAGGTGGCCTGATGTCTCGAACAAGACGTCTTAGGGAAGAGGTCAGAGTCCTTCTNGAGGAAGTTGGGTCAGCCAACACAGTAGAGATCTTCGATCACCTAAANGATCGTTTTCGATGGGGCGCCACTATGAATCAGGTTGGCAACATCATGGCTAAAGATAATCGATTCTCCAAAGTAGGACAAGTTAGAGGGCCATTCAGAGGTAGCGTGTATACGGTTTGCGTATGGTCACTAACCCCTACAGAACTATCGATTATATCTGCTTAGCCGGGGAAGAATCAAGTCACAACCCATTCTTCAATTATCCGTGAAAGGTCGGGAGCAGATCTCATCATGGCTGATACTTTTCAGGGCTGGCAACTCTGTAACCGCGATTTTTGGAGTAATTCTGGGTGCCATTCTTGCAACACGCGGCATCCCAAGAGGCGATCCCGCTTTAATCACGATTTTACATTCAACCTCTGTAATGACATTCATGTTCTCATGGAATGCACTGAATGACTATATGGATATAGAAATAGATAAAATAAACAGACCAGATAGGCCGATTCCTTCAGGAAAGATCTCTCAAAGAAGCGCCCTCAATGGGGTATTTTTATCCGGTGGTGTTTCTATAGCTTCACTTCTATCCGCCGCCTTCGTCTCGTCAAGGGGGGAAGTTGGGGTTTACAGTTGGTTNCCGGCACTTGCTATTTGGCTACTGGCTCTGGTCCTTCTCTTCAATTATGAATCAAAATCAAGGTTCAGTCTAAGAATGAAAGATAAGGGTCTTCCGGGGAACTTGGCGATAAGTCTCTCTGTTGGTTTGATAATAATTTTTGGAGCGGCTGGTGTCTCTGATCCGATGGATGAAAGAGCATGGTCAGTTTTCATTATTGGATTATTGTACAACCTATCTCGTGAAATCGTGAAGGATGTTGAGGATTTAGATGGCGACAAGGGTAGGAATACCTACGCAATGAGAGTAGGCCCAGAGAAGGCAAGGGTGATCGCATCNTTGATACTAACTGTAACACTAGTATGCTTGCTCGCTCCATTTTTATTTGGCATTTTTATCGATTGGCACCTAATGTTCATCATACCTTCAGTAGTAACGCTAATGTCAGTCAAGCCAAAATTAGTTGTTGAGGATGATTTCGCTGCCCAGCAGATGATAAAAAGGTCAATGCAACTATGCCTGATTGCCTTTTTCGGAATCTCACTAATACCAAATTAACGAAGTTCCCAGTAAGTCTCCCAAGCTTGCTCATTACACAAAAAGGTCAGAATTGACATCTGAGCCCACATTCTGTTTTCGGCCTGATCAAAGACTACACTATTGCTGGAATCGATGACCCCATCAGTTACTTCTTCTCCCCTATGGGCAGGTAGACAATGCATGAACAGGTAATTGTCATCTGCTTTGGAAACTAGCTCTTCGTTAACCTGAAATTGCCTGAATGACTCTAATTTCCCGGACAAACCTTCTTCCCCCATAGAGACGAATACATCAGTATATACCACGCCAGCACCAGAAATAGCTGCAACTGGGTCATCGAATCCCTCTATCTTAGCACCAGTCCTTTTAGCGATCTCTAATGCCTTGGACATTACTCTCTCATTTGGTTCGAATCCATTAGGAGTGGCATATTTGACGTCAAAACCTAGAATTGCCGAGGCTAGAACTAAATCATGCAGCACGTTATTTCCATCGCCAATCCAAGCTACGTGGCCATTTTCATTTGCTGACCTCTCCACAATTGTCATCATATCAGCAGCCGCCTGACAGGGATGGTGCATATCCGAAAGGGCATTTATTACGGGAACAGATGCATGTTTCGCCAGTTCTGAAACATCATTATGGCCAAAGCAACGATATGTGATGCAGTCAACATATCTAGAGAGAACAGCGGCGGTATCAGCTATTGATTCGCTCTTACCGAGCTGTATATCGTTTGCGAGGAGAGTCAGCGGTTGACCGCCCAATCTGCCGACTCCTACTTCGAAAGATACTCTAGTCCTTGTAGATGGTTTTTCATAAATTGATCCTATTGTCATCCCATCAAGAGGCTTGAAGTCAAATAGAGCCTCTTCATCGTTCTTTATTCTTATTGCCCAATCAATTAATTTTGGAAGCACCTCGGCTAAATCATCTATGGCCAATAAGTCAAATTTTTCTTTATTGCCGTTCATGTTCAATATCTCCTGCGAATCCGTCCTTTGCATCGGACATCCCTCCAAAGATGTTCTGTGCGAAACTTAGGACATCTGCTTGCCCCTCTTCCATCTCACTGGATAATGGGATCAATCCAGGTTGAATAGCTGCATGCTGCATCATCCTTAGCTGCCCAATGGCAAACTCAGCCCTCTGACCACCACCGCCGTCAAAGCTCTGACTAGCAGATTCTTCGTACAATGCCGCTTCTAAGATATCTAGATTTTCTCCCCACTCCAAGATACGTTCCAAGACTTCTGGCTCTAGGAGGTCGGACTTGGAGAGAAAGTTTGCAGTGGGTAATCCCAATCTGAAATGAACTATTGATGAAAGAAGCATCTGCGAAACAAAACCACTTGGGGTGCTAGACAACAGTGGGTCGAATAGGAAAATCAGACATGCTCTACCTTGTCCAAGGACTTGTACAAGATGGCTTGAAGCCTCTCTAAATGCAAAAAGCTCTACTTGGCCGGGAGTATCGACCACCATTATGTCCCCTGCCAAACCCTCTATCTCTTCGAAAACTTCCTCCGCCTGGGAGGCAACAAGATCAGCAGCTAGAATCTGAGCGCCGTTGGGGCCGAGATCGTACTCGTCCATAACTTCCGATAATGATATCAGATCTCTAACATCGAATTCAGGATCATAATGAACTCTCTCTGCCCCGGGATCTAGGTTTATTGCCAACACGTCAATGTCAAGAAAACGCGCCCATCTCTGAAATGAAGTAACTAAAGAACTCTTACCTGCACCCGCTGTCCCAACTACGAATAGAACAGGCGGAGTAGTTCCATCATTGCTGCTCATCAGTAATCCGAGGACGTACCTGACTTGAACATTCTCAGCATGAAATCAATAAGATCTGCTCGGCAACCGTTAAACGAGCTCGTCGTTCGTACAGTAAGCACTAGAGGGTAGCTTGTGTCAGAAGAACCGGTTTCCGAAGAAGATGCCGATGCATCCGATGAGAAAGGCAACCCTGTCCCACCACCTCCACCACCTCCTGGTTTCGGATTCCCGCCCCCGCCCAATGAGGACTCCCCTCCGCCAATGACTTCAGATATGCCAATTCAGGAGGGAAAATCAGATCATTCCGATGTCGAAATTGACAATGTTATAGACGCAGAATCGGCAATGGCAACCCTAAGGGGTTTGAGTTTTGGTGAGAATGCAGTTAGTGAAGAAAATTCAGATGTTAGGCCCAAAGAACAGCCTCATCAGCTCAAACAATTACAGGCCGATGAAGAAGATAGTTACGAATCAGAAAATCCACCACCGGGGTTCCCGGAGCCAGAGGCCCAGGGGGGCGACGCCGCAGCTCCTCCTCCACCACCACCGGGGTTCCCGGAGCCAGAGGCCCAGGGGGGCGACGCCGCAGCTCCTCCTCCACCACCACCGGGG
>PAVV01000022.1 GCA_002713185.1 Methanobacteriota archaeon
CTCTAAGTTTCTCCAATGCTGCTTCAGGATCGTTCTTTTCAGTCATTAATGAGTTAGCATCATCCCATGCTTTCTGCAAATCTTCCGGAATCGGCACGGCTCGTCGAAACGCCGTTCATTGAAAATAGCAACGGATACTCATGCAATCAGAATCGCGGATTTTTGTATGGCAACCCCTAAGACCCTAAGTACCCGCCCAAGCCTCGAGAGCAGCACTTGTANTGACGAACTGGGGANTAAGAGAGCAATGGAAAAAATCGTAAATGATTTCATAATTAACGTTGCAACAGCCAACGGAACTGGTTCTCAATCATCAAATCTGATTATTCTTCATTCCATGTTCGAGATGGGAGTTCCCGTGAGCGGCAAGAATTTGTTCCCGAGTAACATCTCCGGATTGCCGACTTGGTTCATCATCAGAGCCAGTGATAAGGGCTATCAGGCTCCTGGCGATGTCACTAACATCCAGATCTTGATGAATAAGGACACCTGGATTAAAGATCTGGAGAAGTTGGATCCCGGGACAATTGTGGTATACAACGAAGACGTGAAAATGCCTGTGGAAAGAGAAGATTGTGTTTTACTTGGTATGCCAATGACAAAGATGGCAAGGAAGATCAACGCCAAACTTGGTAGGTTGATAGCGAATATGTACTATGTAGGTGCTGTAGCACATTTGTTAGGAATTGATGAGTCCGCGATAAGGTCGGCCGTTAATGGGCAGTTTAAGGGTAAAGAGAAGGCCGTCGAGCTCAATATGCAAGCTATATCGGAAGGACGGAATTTCGCAGATGAGAACTGGGATTTCAACTGTCAATTTTGCGTGGAAGAACGGGAAAAAGACCCTAGAACATTCCTCATAGAAGGAAACGAAGCTGCAGCGCTGGGTTCGATTTATGGGGGTNTGACAATGCTTTCATGGTACCCGATCACTCCTTCTTCCTCATTAGCAGAATCAGTGATATCATGGCTGCCTGAGCTTAGAAGCGATGAGAATGGAGAGTTGACTTGTGCGGTGGTGCAAGCTGAAGATGAGCTAGCTGCCGCTGGTATGGTGCTTGGTGCGGGCTGGGCTGGTGGCCGGGGGATGACATGCACAAGTGGGCCTGGAATATCCCTGATGTCAGAGTTCATTGGTTTGTTCTATTTTGCAGAGGTTCCTGGAGTCATATGGGATGTGAACAGAGTCGGCCCCTCCACGGGCCTTCCAACCAGGACTCAGCAAGGGGACCTAACCATGTTGTACGAGGCCAGTCACGGCGATACCCAACACATAGTACTCATACCTGGCACAGTAGATGAGTGCTTTGAATTCGGATGGAGAGCATTTGACTACGCAGACAGATATCAGACAATTGTATTTGGATTCAGCGACCTAGACTTAGGTATGAATAGGTGGAGAACCAATGGCTTCGAATATCCGGACTCAGATATGGACAAAGGAAAGGTGATCAAATCCAAGGAAGAGATGGACTCCATACCTGATTACGGCAGATACAGGGACGTGGATGGAGATGGAATTCCCTANAGGACTCTCCCGGGGAGTGGTTTAGACCCCATCCTATNCAGAGGGACTGGNCATGATGAAGATGGAGTTTATTCNGAGGAGCCTCATGTTTATCATGATGCTATGTCTAGACTGAAGAAAAAGATAGAAGGATCGAGGGAACATCTCCCAGCNCCAATTATTAGAGAGGAGGAGTCAAANGAAATTGGGATTATCTTCTANGGCTCAATGGAGAACACAATTGTNGAGATAGATGACATGTTGGANGAATCGGGNCTTTCAGTAAGCACTTGCAGGGTTAGAGCATTGCCGATTCATCCTGAAGTACAACAGTTTGTGAGGAGGCACGACAAGGCAATAGTTCTAGAAATAAACAGGGATGGTCAGATGTATGGCATTATGCGCAAAGAGTTCCCAGTTGATCTACTGGCCAAGATGTCTAGCGTTGCCTACAGTGACGGAATGCCCCCTAGAGCCAGAGTTTATGCGGATAAAATNAGGAAAGTTATAGGGTGATAATAGATGTTGAAGTTGAATATACTAGACCTAGAAAAATCTGAGTATCAAGGNGGAAAATCTACCCTTTGTCCCGGTTGTGGTCACGACCAGATCTCTAACAACATCATATCCGCTGCGTGGGAAAATGGGATACCCCCTGAGAAGATAGCAAAGATGAGTGGTATCGGTTGTTCTTCCAAGACACCAGCATACTTTCTCGGGAAAAGTCACGGATTCAACACTGTTCATGGAAGGATGCCATCGGTGACCACCGGAGCTAACATGGTTAACAAAGACCTCAGTTTTCTCGCAGTCTCAGGTGATGGAGATACTGCAAGTATAGGCATTGGCCAGTTCGTCCACGCGATAAGGCGTAATCTTGACATGGTTTACATCGTTGAAAATAATGGCGTTTATGGGCTAACTAAGGGACAGTATAGTGCAACGGTGGAAAAGGGNTCTAAGAAGAAGAAAGGAGCTATTAACGAACAAGCCCCAATCGATTTATGTGCCATGGCCATCAATCTTGGNTGTAGTTTCGTCGCAAGATCCTTTTCGGGAAGCAAAAAACAGTTGACAGCACTATTAAGNGCCGCGATGAGTCATCGAGGAATGGCTTTGATCGATGTGATATCCCCCTGTGTTACTTTCGCCAACAACGACGAGTCATATCGNTCATACAACTACGTGAAGAAGAACGACGAGGTATTGCACATCCTAGATTACATACCTCATTTCTCCCCCATTGAAGAAGTCGAAGTTCCAGAAGGGGAATTCAGAGAGGTTGATCTTTTTGATGGCTCGACCCTTAGACTAGAGGCACTGGCTGCAGATCATGATTACACCAATCCAGTATCGGCTTTGAGTGCTATTCATGAGGCAGAAAAAGAAGAAAGGCATGTCACTGGATTGTTGTTCTATAACTCAGGCGTGCCAACCGCCACTGACTCACTAGGATTAAGCCAGACTCCGCTAGTTGATTTACCGGACTCCGAGCTGAGGCCAGATAAGGATAGTCTTGATACGGTGAATGNCACGTTCAGGAGCTAAGTTCCGGTTTTTCCTCGGTTTTGTTGAAATATCTTGGCCTATTCGGTCTGATTACAGTCCCTTAGTGTAGTGGTCCATCATACGAGACTCTGGATCTCGTGACCCTGGTTCGAATCCGGGAGGGACTACCATTGGGAATTTCTCAGTCTACATACTGAAAGAGAAGTTGAGAGACCCAGCTAACCATCATCACAATCATGAACCAGCCCAATGTTGTCCTGACCCATTTTGATGGAGGTTTCTTTGGAGGGAATGGATCGATACCAGCTTCGAGAGCCTGCGAGATTATTTGCAGCTCCTCCTCTATTGTCTGAGGGGGCCTCATCGACTAACTTCCTCTGAATGGATAATCATGTTTGTCTAACCTAGCATTCGTTTTCAATCATTACGATAGGGAGATTGAAGCCAAATATGCCCTCGAGCNCGCATGGACGAGACCCCGGAGGGATTCATGCCNNCCAAAGTCAGTCCAAGTCAGCCAAGNTCATCTGCTTCAGTTATGCTCACTAGAGTAACGGATTCAGGACATGAGATTCTGATGGGAAAGAGATCCTCAGATCTCCCNGCTTTTCCTGACCTTTGGTCATTTCCGGGAGGTGGAGTAAGTAGTGTAGACAGGAAGTCAGCTGAANTAAATCCAGATTGGCTACCTAACAAAAATAAGNGTAGGGTTGCAACTTTCACTCTCCTAAGAGAAATGGTAGAGGAGATTGGGATTTCTCCAGATGGCAATGGCGGATTTGTGGAGGTTGAAAGTGATGTCAGAGAAAGAGTATGTGAAGACAAGTCGGCTTGGAGGAAGGAGGTGGAGTCTGGGAATATCTCCATAGAAGCATTCGTTTGTCAAGTGATTACCGATAGGGTCACTCCACCCCAGTCTCCAATGAGATTCCATAATCTATTCTTCCACGTAGACATGGGATTCTCCAAGGCTGAACCTTCCTTCCCCCCCTGTAGAAGTGAATTTGTTGAGTTTAGGTGGTGGGATCCAAGGGAGATTATTTCAGCTTGGGAGGAAAATAAGCTACATCTTCCTCCTCCAATAGTGACAATATTTAGGGATCTGATTCAGGAGATGGAGAGGGGAATGGACCTAATTATGGCCTGTAACGTCCTAAGCAAAGACCCTCCATCTGGACCACACAGATTCGAGTATGCCTCAGGAGTTGAGTGCATTTTGATTCCGACCAATACCCTCCCTCCCGCGACACATACTAACTGTTTCGTACTAGGTGAACGAGGAGGAATGAGAGCCATTGTAGACCCTGCAATAAAAGACGAGGATGGATTCGATGAACTCAAGAAAAAGGTGGATGAGATCAGGAAAGATAAAAGTGAGATACTCTGTACAATTTTCACGCATAGACATCAAGATCATCTCGCGGATATGGAGATGGTCTCACAAATTTATGAGGCGCCCGTTTGGGGTAGCCCGGAAACCTTGGAAGCGATTGCGTATAATGGGGAGACTGTGCCTATTCACGAGGGTGATTCTTTCAATCTTGATGGACCTAAATTCGACACAAAATGGGAAGTCATCGAGACTCCTGGTCACTGTCCAGGACAGATTTGCCTAGTTGGGGAGCAGGGCATAGTTTCAGCAGATAACTGTACGATGGTCGGATCAATACTAGTACCCTCAAGCGATGGCGATATGGGGGCATATATTTCTGGACTGGAAAGATTGAGAGACATGAACCCCCATACACTCTTCCCAGGCCATGGACCACTAATACCAAATCCGAAAAGATTGCTATCAGAGTATATTAATCACAGAAAGGACCGTCAAATGAAGGTACTGGAAGCTGTCAAATCGGGTCATAGATCGATCCAGCAGATTGCCAATTCAGCGTATTCAGATACTCCAGATGTTAATCCTGCACTATCACAAGATCAGGCCCTTTCACATCTGAAAGACCTATTGCGAACAGGAGAAGTATTTCTTTTATCTGGCAAATACCAAATATCCTGATTTTAAACTGAAAATTCAAAGCTATTGTTTTGCACCAATCATCGATTGAGATGGCCAAGGGAGATAGGTGGTGGGAAGATGAAGAGGAAGATAGTCCCAAAGAGAAAGTAGAACAGATGCTCGACAAGGCTGAGGTTAATAGGCTCAGGAGAGAAGAAGAGCTCGCTCAAGCCAAGCACGATGCTGAGATAGCCGAGCTCGAGAGAAGAGAGCTTGAAGCCAAAGGCAGACAGAGTGAGGTTACTGAGAGCTCGTCCGTGAATGAAATCGCAGAGAAAACCATTCCAAGTGAGATCCAAGTGGATTCCAGTAGCAGGGAGCTGGAGGGAGGGGTTCTAGGACTGTGGTGGCTAACTCCCATGGAGGCAGTCTCCATTGGTATCTCAGGAATCCTCGTGATTTTCTTCTTCGGGATGGGAACCGTTGTGTCGGCAGGAGAGTCAGAGTGGCTGCAAACAGAAGCTACAATCACCAAGAGCGAACACGGATGGGAGGTATATGAAGTGGAAGAGTGCTATGATGAATACGATTGTTATTATTACGATGTAATAGACTGTTTCGGCTATCTTGACTACTCTTACATCGTAGATGATATGGAGTATGTGGGGCTAGATCGCTACATTATGATTTACACAACGGAAGACTATGTAGGTGCAGAATATGATTGCGCTGATGAATTCGAGAATATGACTTACTCAGTCGGCAGTCAAATTCCCATTTGGTACGATACAAAGAACCCCGAAAAAAGTAGCTTTGAGGAATATTTCCCGGGAAGTGTGGTTTTGTTCTTTTGCTGCGTCCCAATTTTCCTTCTTTTACTTGTTGTGACTCTCCTGAACGCGAGATTTAGTAATACTCCTAAGTTCACATACTCATTTAATCAAGGCTTCAGCGGCTCCAATCAGAATGGTGATGTTGTGGTACACCACCACCATCATGGAGGTAATTATGGTTCGAGGATGGGTGGTCTTTTTGCACCACTTATGATTGGTCGCCGAAGAGGTAGATTAGGCGGGAGATCTGTAAGATCTGTTTCCAGAAGAAGGATATCTGGCGGAGGCAGAAGCAGGGGCGGTGGCCGTGGAGGCGGTGGCCGTGGAGGCGGTGGCCGTGGAGGCGGTGGCCGTGGTAGATGATCATAGATTCCGGAGAATACAAAATTGAGATTGTTTTTGAAGCGATTATGAGCGAGTCGTGGAGTGGGGTTCCAGACATCGGCGAAAACAAAGCTGAGGAAATATGGATAGAGGTAGAGCCAGAGGTCTCGATAAGAGTGCTAATCTGGAAAAATAATGACTCAGATGAAGGTTTTGGGCCAGTAGTTATGGTCCCTGGGTGGGGTTCCTTATTTCAGGGATGGAAGCCATTAGTTTCTGAATGGGTTAAGAGAAGGAATCTGATATACATAGAAACTAGAGAGAAAGGTAGTTCAAGAATCAATAAACGGATTTCAAAGGATTGCTTCTCTGTGAAGAGGCACGGAAAGGATATTTCGGAAGTTCTAAAATATCTTGAAATTGATCATTCCTCGATTGACTGGTTCTCTTCATCGCTAGGATCTACGGTCCTAATTGATTCTTATCAAAGAGGGGATTTGGGAGGTAGAAGTTCTATTCTACTAGCTCCAAACTATGATTTCAAATTTCCATTGTGGGCTAGATCTATCATTCAGGCACCACTTCCAATGTTAGCTTTCAGAAAACTGGTTGGCCTTGTTGCTTGGGCCGTAGACAAAAGAACAAAAGAAGAGGGGCAGAAAATACGGTATAGGAGGGCATTGCTATCTCAAGATGTACCGAAGATGCTTATGTCTGCAAGAGCAAACCTAGGCTTCAGTCTTCCATCTAACCTTTCTTCAATTGAAGTCAAATGTGCAGTAATGACTGCATCTTCGGATACCCTACATGACTTCGAGAAGATTGAGAGAATAGCTAATTCAATACCTAGATGTAAGTTGATTGAGGTTCCCTCAAATCAATATGCTCACGAAGCTGAAGTTCTGTCTGAAATCGAACAGTTCCATTACTCACTAGCCTAAATCTAGAAGGATTCATCGATTCCCTGATGAAGGGCTGTGTGAACAGGAACATTGAGAGCTATGCGCGAACAGTCGTCTTCTTTCGAAATCTCACGCATAGTGCATGAGATTTCAAACATGATTGGAGCTAGAATGAAGAAGGCTTACCAACCGCATTACGAACAGATTGTTCTAAGACTGAATAGAAAGGGAGCACCATCTACAGATATTGTTATTGTTAGGGGCTTGAGGATTTATGCATCTACTAGAGATAGGCCTATGCCTACACAGCCTTCTCAATTCGCCATGATACTCAGAAAGCACCTAAACAACTCTAGATTGGTTGGGGTCGAGCAATTTGGATTTGACAGGGTCATTCGTTTGGTTTTCGAGCATGGTGGAGGAAGGGCTAGCATTGTAATCGAACTATTCAGGGACGGCAATGTAATCCTGCTGGATGAAAATGAAGTGATTATTAGGCCCTTGACTCATGCCAAGTATTCTAGTCGTTCAATAAAAAAGGGAGAAAAATACACCCCTCCTCCTGCTGCAATTGATCCAAGGAACATTACAATTTCGAATCTAGAGAATATACTAGACGACAGTGATCACGAGCTCATAAGGACACTTGCATCTAGAGCCAATTTAGGAAGGATTTACGGGAGTGCCCTATGCTCTATTGCAGGCATAAGTGAGGAGGAACCGTCAAACTCGCTCTCAGTAGAGGAACGAGAGTCTATTTTTGAGTCATTAAAAAAGATGCTTGGAGATTTGGACGGAGGTAATGGTGCAAATATTTGGCTCTATGACTTGGAATCTCTGAATCTGTGGAAGAAGGCCGATGATGAGTCAGGCAGAGATTCTGCTTCTTCAGGAATTGTTCAGTTTTCTCCAATTGACCTGCCATCCATGGATAGTAGTCTGAAAATCACTGTTCCAACCCTATCAGATGCATATGATTTCATTTTTGGGTCTCACGATGCTGCCGCATTCATCAGAAGAGAAGAGGAGAAAATAGTAGAGTCGGGTAGTAGGGCTGAGGATGAGGGGTCCAAACTAGCTAGGAGAGCTAATCAGCAGAAATCAGCGATTGAAAAATTCAAACAAAGAGCTGCAATCACTCAGGAGCTGGGGAAAGCGATTCAGGAAAACTGGGAACACGTTGATTCGATAATTTATCAGTTGAATGATGCTGTTGCAATAAAGGGCTGGCAACAAATCGCAGAAATAATTCATGAAATTGAGTGGATTGATAGTGTGGATCCTGCTACTCAGAGATTCGTAGCATTTCTCCCTGATGAAGATGGAGATCCGGGTTCTAGTGTCACATTGGATTCATCAAAAACAGTACATCAGAATGCGCAGAGTTATTTCGAAGAGGCAAGAGTTCAGAAGAGCAAGGCCGAAGGGGCCATAATCGCATTAGAAAAAACAGAAAGGTCAATTGAAAGATCTGTGAAAAGAGCCGCTAAAGATGCTGCTGCTGGGAAATTGAGAGCCAGGAGCAGAGCCAGGCGTTTCTGGTTCGAGAAATACAAGTGGGCAGTAGTATCTGGTGGGAATTTCTTGATCGGCGGAAAGGATGCAAAGGGAAATGATGCTTTGGTAAAGAAGCATCTATCATTGAAGGATTTATATTTTCATGCAGATTTACATGGAGCGCCTTCTTGCTCCCTTAAGCTGAAAGATGGATTAGTACCCACTAACAGTTCAGAGGTTTCTACCCCCCAAGGAGTTGCTTCTCTGAAAATTTCACAATCCCTTGGAGGGGATTTAGAGGACGCAAGAGGATTAGATGAGTCGGTTCTTCAAGAAGGGGCCCAGATAGCAGTATGTTGGTCTAGAGCATGGGGTAGTGGAGGGGCGGCAGCAACCGCTTTTCATGCAAGATCCTCGCAAGTCTCAAAGACAACAGAAACTGGAGAGTCGTTGTCAAGGGGCTCATTTGTGGTTCGCGGACAAAGAAACTGGCATCGAAATATCCCCTTAGAGATGGCAATTGGGCTTTCAATAGTGAATGGCGTACCATTACCACTTTCTGGAATTCCCAAAACAATCTCTAGAATTTGTAAGAGATGGATCAAAATTACTCCAGGTAGAGAAAAGAAAGAGAGCATAGCCAATAAAATTTCGAAAGCAACAGGATTAGCACAGGAGGATGTTCTTTCCTGTCTACCCCCAGGAAATTGTTTTGCTGAGGACTTTGGTCTTCTCAATCCCCAATAGGTCGCCAGTCTGGTTTTGTGATGGCATAGACAGCTGCATCTACATAGTGGTCGTACAGCCACTCCCTGTCCTTTGAGATTCCTTCAAGCCTCATTCCTAGTCTAGAGGGCACAGCACGACTGGGAAAATTCTCCACTGCTACCAAAATACATGCCCTGTGGTGACCAAGATCTTCGAAGCAGTGATCTATTAGTCTGGAGCAGCATTTGGTAACAATTCCTTGTCCGGTCAGATCTTCTGAAAGCCAATATCCGATAGTGAACATTCTATTTTCCCAATCAAATGAGTTTATTCCAGCTGTCCCAACTATTTTTCCATCGAGTAAAATCGCATACATGCACGAGTCCAGCAATGAAGGCCTCGATCTTATCGCCTCCAACTCATCTTCAACTGTGATAACATCGTCCAACCAAGGAAGCCACTCCCGAAGATAATCCCTGTTTGAATCAATCTTCCGGAAAAGCTCTACAGCATCGTTTTCATCGGGCAGCTTCAATATTAATCCACTACCTACATCCAATACTTCTGCTGGTAATGGATGAGGTTTGTCTGTGATTTTCAGCCGCTTTGGATCTTTCGACACAATATTTGGGGGTATTGATCCGTTTGATAGCTTTTGGTCCGTCGACAATACTTCAAAGAGGATCCGCATGGCGTTGCATGGGTGGATACGGCGAGTCAGGGAACTGGACCTATGGGGATTACCTAAGTTTACACGATTTACTTAGTCTACAAGGAGATGATCGAGGTGTTTCAAACGACGAGATGCATTTCATCATAGTTCATCAAACGTTTGAGTTGTGGTTTAAGCAGATAATTAGAGAATTATCTGAAGCTCGGGACATACTATCGCAAGTTCCTGTTCCTGAAGATGACATTCCCTTATCAGTAGATCATCTTTCTAGAACCACTGAGATTTTCCGACTGATGGCGAATCAGTGGACTGTACTGGAGACGCTGACTCCACAGGGTTTTCTAGCATTTAGGGATGGTCTAGGAACTGCTTCTGGTTTCGAGTCCTATCAAATGAGGGAGTTCGAATTATTGCTAGGTTTGGAAAATGAGGACAGGTTGTTTGGGGTGGATCCTCTGACTACATTCAGAGAGCTTGCTAAAAGAGGGGGAGAAGATGAAGAAATTATCAGAAAATTGGAGGAAAGACAAACAGAAATCTCACTGTATGAATCATTAATGAGATGGATTGAAAGGACTCCAATAATGGGTTCAGCATTTGGTAGTATTGGTGATGAAATCACAGTTAAAGAATACATCCATAGTCATCTTGACTCACATCGTCAAATGGGAGAAATTGCATTAGAAAAGATGTCTGAGACTAATCAAAGAGACATTGATCCTATGAAAGAAAGAATTGAGTTTGCTCATGAGTCTGCGGTTTCATTCCTCATGCCTGGAGGTGAGGTTAGTCGGTCACGTGCTGGACTTTTGTTCATTGAGTCATATAGAGAGTTACCATTGTTGACTTGGCCTAGAAGACTGATTGATGCATTCGTTGAATTGGAAGAATCAATGGCAAAGTGGCGGCATGATCACGCCCGAATGGTGGAGAGAATAATTGGAAAGAGAACCGGAACTGGGGGGACGAGTGGGGTCGACTATCTTGATGCGACATCCAAATACCGAATATTCAAGGATTTATGGGAAGTGAGAACGATTCTTGTAAAGCCCCAAAAAAGGCCTACTCTAAAAAATGCAAGTTTCTATGGATATAGTGCCGATTCGAAAAAATAATCTTCATCCCTAATAGTTTCATTGAAGACCAATAGTGCATTGGAAGCGCCATGAACGTACCGGTAATCTGTGGATTTGCTCGTACTCCAGTTGGGAAGTACAAAGGATCTCTGTCAGAATTTAGTGCAGTAGATCTTGGTTCTATGGCAGTCACTGAATTGCTAAGTAGAGTCGATATCGAGCCTTCTAGTGGTTTAATCGATCAGGTGTACATGGGCCAAGTCCTTCAAGCTGGAAGTGGTCAGGCTCCTGCAAGGCAGGTCGCAATCGGTTCGGGATTGCCTGTAGAAACGCCGTGTACGACAATAAACAAAGTCTGTGGATCGAGTCTGAAAGCGGTAATGATAGCTGCTACAGAAATTAGAGCGGGAGTTTCTAAAATTGTAGTTTCTGGTGGAATGGAATCAATGAGTAATGCTCCATTTTTCGTAAGAAATCCAAAGAAAGGTGATGATGTTTCTTTTGCATCACTTGAATCGGTAATGATGCAAGATGGTCTAATTGATGCATATAGCGGAGAGTCGATGGGCAACACAGGAGAAACCGTATCGGAAGAGTTCGATATTAGCAGACAGGCGTCAGATGAGTTCTCCGTTAGATCGCATTTCCTGGCGAATAAGGCATGGGATGAGGGTTGGTTGGATAATGAGGTCTTTCGGGTAGGTGAACTATCAAGAGACGAGGGGATTCGTCCGGATACCAATATGGAAGCTCTATCAGTTCTGAAGGCGGTCTTCAAGGAAAAGGGACTAGTTACAGCTGGAAATGCAAGTCAGGTTTCAGATGGTGCATCAGCAGTACTAATTGCGTCTGAAGATGCAGCGAAGGAAAATAACATGCCAATAATTGCTCGAATAATCGATTACGCAACTTCAGGAGTAGACCCAGGGAGGGTGATGTCTGCACCAATTCCTGCGGTAAACATGCTTTTAGAAAAAACCAGAATGAATATTGAAGATATAGACATATTGGAGCACAATGAGGCGTTTGCCTCTGCATCTTGTGCTATCAGAAAATCATTTGACTTTCCGGAGGACGCATTCAACCCCCATGGAGGAGCAATTGCAATTGGGCACCCTTTAGGGGCTACTGGGACTAGATGTCTCATGACTCTGGTAAATGCATTGACTAGAACAGGCGGAAAAAGAGGAATTGTTACGGTTTGCCTTGGAGGAGGTAATGCTGTAGCAATGATGATTGAGACCTCACATTGAATGTTTGAAGAAGACGGTTCAGTCATAGGACTTATTTGGAGGTCTATGGTGGCCCGCTCGATGGTTGAGCCAGCACGTGCACATACACGCTTCGAAAAGGCCAGAATAATTGGTGCAAGGGCCCTTCAAATTAGCATGGGTGCACCCCTATTCGTATCAGAAGATGAGCTAAGAGAAAAATTCAGTGGCGAGTTGATTCAACTCTATGGAGTCGATGATGCAAAGGAGAAGGTTGTTCTCGATCCAATGAAGATTGCGACCCTGGAGTATGAACAAAACAGAATTCCAATTGACATTGACCCCCATTTCGAGGAAGAGTGAAGCTCACACCCCCTTGAGGGAGTGAAATATCTTGATAAGCTTGAGACACTTGAAAATCCTTACCTCCTGTTTATTGGGAATAACGCTGATAGTAATCGCATTAGGTGGTTTGATTCGAATCTATGATGCAGGCGAGTCTTGTCCCGACTGGCCTACCTGTTTCGGCACCTGGGGTTTCGATGTATCTGAAGAAGAACAAGAAGAATGGTGGAATGAAAATCCTGATGAAATTGACTCCCGTGGTTCAGGGCATAGATATTCTAAATTTCAGATATTTACAGAATGGATTCATAGATTCCTTGCAGGGTTTATTCTAGGCCCATTGGTCCTTACCAATTGGTATCTGATTCGTCGTCAGAAAGATGTTAGTCCAAGTTTAAGACTAATATCAACAGTAAATGTAATTCTAATTGTTTGGCAAGGTGCAATTGGATGGTTGACAGTGAAGATGGATAATCTTCACTGGAGCGTTGGAATTCACCTGAGCTCTGCTCTTGCTTTCACTATGAGTTTGATTTGGCTATGGCTGAAGATTTCTCATGAACAGGGGAGTGCCCCAAGATGGATTGTATTTGAAAATGAATCATCCAATAGATGGCTTAAATGGATTGGTTTCCTATCAATAGGATCATTTTTCTCAATTTTTTCTGGTACTTTTGTTTCCACGACTCCGGGAGCGAACTTTGGCTGTGGAGTGGATGGAATGCCGGATTCTTGGCCTCTTTGTGGAGGGAAAATTGTTGATTCTATCGAAGACTGGGTTGCTCAGTCTCAAATGATTCATAGATGGTTTGTTGGAACAATGTTGTTTGTTTTTATTTCTGTTTCATACTTGGTAAAAAATGAAGATAGAGTATTGAGGAATTGGATATGGTCTTCTACAGCACTTTTCTCGGCTAATACCCTAATCGGAGCCACATATGTTCTTTCTTGGGATATGGAGGAAGGTTTCTTTGAGTACCTTTCCTTGGTTCATTTAATGCTTGCCTCGATTACCTTCCTGACAATAGCAACGGCATGGTTGGGCTGTGTAACTGCGAGAAAGGAGGGGTATTGATTTCAACATTTTTTTCGAGCTATTTCTCCCTAACAAAACCGAAAGTAGTTGTTCTTCTTCAGATAACAGCATTGTGTGCCGTTATCATCCATTATTCTCTCGCCGGTAATTTGGGATCTGAGACCTTCGAGACAATGGCAATAGTTCTCTTGGGGGGATATCTGACAGCTGGAGGGGCGAATGCCATCAATATGTGGTATGATAGCGATATTGATCCTGAAATGGATAGGACTGTCACTAGGGCGATTCCCTCAGGCAAGGTTAGTCCAATTCTTGCCTTATTGTTTGGCGTTATTATATCCATAGTTGGAGTAATTTGGTTCTATATCTTTACAAATCAAGTTGCAGCATTTTGGTCCTTATTCAGCATTTTATTCTACGTTTTCATATACACAATTTGGCTAAAGCGGAGGACTTCCCAGAATATTGTGATAGGTGGAATTGCAGGTTCGACCCCTCCGATAATCGGGTGGGCGTCTTGTGAGGAAGGTTTGTCCGTGTCAATTTCCTCTTTTTCTTCATTCATGAGTTCTATTTTTGATCTTGGAAGCTATTTACCATGGTTCATGTTTACTTTGATTTTTCTCTGGACTCCTCCGCATTTTTGGGCTCTCGCATTGTATCGGTCTGGTGATTATCAAAAAGTTGGTGTTCCTATGTTACCAAATGTAAAGGGTGCGAAAAGAACAATTTTGGAAATGAAGGTATACTCATTTTTATTGGTACTAATCTCGTTTGCTCCAAGTATTGCTTTCAATGATGAGATTGCGGATAGTTGGGCATACTACATACTTAGTTTGACTATGTTGGGATTGGGAATTTGGTATGGTTCTACAATCTGGAGGATCAGCATGTCAGAAGTAAAAGACGAGGATGGTGAGATTTCAGGTGCTTCGAACTCATTCTTTGTCTCATTGCTTTATTTGGCTCTAATGTTCATTACCTTAGTTTCCGCTAGTTTTGGAACAACGGGGGCGATATTGGGTGCTATGTTTTCAGTTTCTTCAGTGATCTGGACAGAAAAATAGTCAGATTGTATCTCCCGATGGTTTCAAACACCGAGCGAACCATCGGAGTCCGGGTGGAGACCGTGGAGGAGCATTCCTTGATATACGACTGGAATGAGATTGGTTACTCAATTGATAGAAAAGATGGGGATCACCCCCACGAGCTATGGTTCGATGATGAGACATTGAGAGATGGTCTGCAGAGCCCCAGTGCCAGAAATCCGACTATAGAGCAGAAGATTGAGTTGATTGACTACATGGAACGCCTTGGAATTCAGAAGGTAGATTTGGGGCTTCCCGGTGCAGGTCCTTATCATGTTGATCACATAGATTTGATGCTTCACCACATGGGAGAGCATGGGTACAAACTCAGACCAGGTTGCGCAGTAAGAACTGTAGTTTCAGATATTGAGCCACTTGTAGACCTGCAAGCAAAACATGAGAGAGAGATTCAAGCAAGTGCTTTCCTTGGAACTAGCCCAATAAGACAGTTCGCTGAAGGATGGAATATGGAAAAGATCATCTCTACCGCTGAGAAGGCAGTGACATTCGCTGTGGATAATAATATCCCCGTTATGTTCGTAACAGAAGATACAACAAGAAGTAAACCGGAAGAAATCAAAGAGGTTTACTCAAGGGCTATTGAACTAGGTGCGGACAGAATATGCGTTTGCGACACTTGCGGCCACGTTACACCAAATGGGGTGAGGAAGCTACTTGGATTTATCCAAGAAGAAGTAATTCCTGACTCTGGAGTGAAACGAAGAGAAATTGAGGTGAATTGGCATGGGCATCAGGATCGAGGTTTGGGAGTAGCGAACAACCTTGCAGCATATGAAGCTGGAGCGGATGTAATACATGGAACTGCTTTGGGAGTAGGGGAAAGGGCGGGGAACGCACCATTAGACCAGACACTGGTAAATCTGAGCCTGATGGGAGTAATCAACAATGATTTGACTTCCCTAAATGAGTATTCAAGAAAGGCTCACGAATACATTGAGGTCGCCCTCCCCCATAACTACCCAGTATTCGGAGAGGATGCATTCGAGACTGGGACTGGGGTGCACGCGTCTGCAGTAATCAAAGCGATGAACAAAGGAGATAATTGGTTGGCGGACCGTGTTTACTCGGGAGTCCCTGCTGGTGATTTTGGCCTTCAACAAGTAATTAGGATAGGCCACATGAGTGGACGTTCGAATGTTATTCACTGGCTAGAACGAAATGGCTACAAGCCAGAAGATGGTTTAGTTTCCCACATGTTTGAGGTCGCCAAGAGCAAAAGGAGAATGATGACAGATGAAGAGGTGCACTTGGCGATTTCTGATTTCAGAGAATACTAATTTTACGCACAGATTATACAGTGATAAAGACCTCAGGTGGTATGAGAGCAGCATTATTGGCCATCACGGCCTTAATATTTGCAATATTGATTTCAGGGCAGGTTCATGCCCAGGAGGAAGTTGATGATGGAGGAAATGTAATTATCGACGTCATACTACCTCTAGCACTAGCATTCATAATGTTCTCACTTGGGTTAGGATTGACTCCGAATGATTTCACTTTGGTTTTTACAGAGCCAAAGGCGTTCTCGATTGGCTTATTCAATCAAATGATTATCCTGCCGATTGTTGGCTTCACTATCGCCTCATTATCGGGACTAAATGGAGAACTTGCGGTGGGTGTAATGATCTTGGCATGTTGTCCAGGAGGAGTGACTTCCAACATTTTGACAAAACTTGCCAAGGGTGACACCGCTCTTTCGATTTCCTACACAGCTGTAGTCTCAGTAATATCTGTAATCACATTACCAATCATCGTAGGTTTCTCGATGGACCATTTCATGGGAGAGTCGGCTCCAGAAATCGACATAATTGGTTTAGGTGTTACAATGTTCTTACTCACTACCTTGCCAGTATCGGCTGGAATGTACTTTCGAAACAATCTTCCAAATCAAGCGGATTCCATAGAGAAAGGAGTGAATCTTGCTGCTGCCGTTCTATTTGTTGTGATAGTCCTTGCAGCGATTGCAAGCGAATGGCAGACCCTGATGGATAACATAGGAACGCTAGGCCCCTCAATAATTGCATTGAATACCCTGATGCTAGCTATAGGTTTCCAAAGTGCAAACCTACTAAATCTGGATTCAGTGAGGTCGACAACAGTATCCATCGAGAGTGGGATCCAAAACGCCACGGTAGGGATAACTGTTGGAGGGCTTATCCTTGCATCCCCTGATGGGGGCCTTTCCACGCTAAGCCTTCCCTCAGGACTCTATGGCGTTCTGATGTATGTTGTAATTGCACCTTTCATTTATTGGAGGGTTGCGTCTCCAAATAGTTCCTAAAATGCAGATACTTGAGATAGCAATCAAGACGAACGGCTATATTCTCTGGATATACGAGGGGGGTTGTGAGAGTCGCCTTCTTGGTACTGGCAATGCTACTGCTGTCTCCAATTGGTAATGTGAATGCGACCAGTCAAGATTTTGAAAATGAGGACTTGGATATTGATGAACGTTTTATTCTTCAATCATATTCCAGAGCTGTTCAATTAGCTTTTGAAAGAGTTTCGGAAATTGATGCATATAGTGAAGATATACTAGCCATAACCAAAAGTTGGCTAGTAGTAACTAGGATCCCCCCCGAAGATCATTTCGGTACATTTGCTGCACCTGATGAGGTTGAAGAGGTCGAATTCCTGAGGGGTTCTTTCATATGGACATTTGATGAATCGAAAGATGTCCAATCAAGATTGGCCCAATCCTTGGAAAATAATGAAATCGAGACTTTCTCACCAATGATAGATAGAGTATTCTCTACCAGATTGGCACCCAATGACGCATTATTCGATGAACAATGGCATCTGGACAACGATGGGAGGACTAATGGTACGGTAGGAGAGGATGCAAATGTAACCGGAGTTTGGGATTCTTACAATGGTTCTGGAGTTATCATTAGCGTAATTGATGATGGAGTGGACCATTCCCATACTGATCTTTCTGCCAATTATATCTCTCAGAATTCTTACGATTGGTGCGACGATGATACTGATCCTAGTCCCTCATCTTCTGACCCACATGGTACAGCAGTTGCAGGAGTAGCTGCGGGTGTTGCAAACAATCTTGTGGGAATTGCTGGTGCAGCTTTTGGAGCTGGAATAGCAGGTCATCGCCTAATTGCATGTGGTTTCAGTGGATCTACAGAAGCTGATGCATTGAGCTTCGATAATAATGAAATCGATATCTACTCCAACTCATGGGGGCCATCTGATACAGGCGACGTCTTGGAGGCTCCAGGGCCTATTACGATAGCTGCCATAGAATCCTCATCATATAACGGAAGGTCCGGTCTCGGAAATATTTACACTTGGGCAGCGGGAAATGGCTTGGAGTTTGATGATAATTCAAACTATGATGGATGGGCGAATAACAGGCATACAATCGCTGTTTCTGCAATTAATCACTATGGTGAACAGTCATACTATTCCGAACCTGGAGCAAATATTCTCGTTACTGCCCATTCGAATGGTGGGTTCCCCGTCTACCAGGGAATTTCCACAACTGACATTACTGGATCTCCCGGATATTCTAATGGAGATTACACAAGCAATTTTGGGGGGACCTCTAGTGCTACTCCGCTAGTTTCTGGCGTTATCGCACTGATCATGGAATCCAATCCCAACCTAAATTGGAGGGATATTCAGAATATATTAGTTCACAGCTCTAGGAGAAACCATGCTAATGACACCTCATGGAATATGAATGGAGCGGGGCATTATGTTTCTCATAAATACGGATTCGGAGCAATAGATGCCGGTCAGGCAGTTTCTCTCGCAGAGAATTGGACTAGTAGTGGTACAGAGACCAACGCCTCTTTCGGCCCATTTAATCCTGGTACTGAATTAGATAACGGAGTAAGTACTTGGACAGAATTTCCCGTTACTGTCCCTATCGACATTAGATTAGAATCTGTAGAGGTGATGGTGGACATTAGCCATACTTCGAGAGGAAACTTAGACATTGTTCTTGAATCTCCTAGCGGACATGAGTCTTGGCTCTCAGAAGAGCATGATGATAGCGGAAACGACTATTCTAACTGGATGTTCGGAACTGTTCAGCACTGGGATGAGTCGACCACAGGAAATTGGATTCTGAAAGTTAGAGATTCAGTGAGTGACTCTAACAGCGGAACTGTGAACTCTTGGGAGTTGATTTTTCATGGAGTTGGGAATGTTTCCGACACAGATAACGACGGGTGGCCTGACTATAATGATCCTGATGATGATGACGATGGTTGGAATGACACAATCGAAATTTCATGCGATACTGACCCTCTGGACAACAACTCCACTCCGGCTGACACAGATTCAGATGGGGTCTGCGACTTCCTTGACGACGATGACGATGGGGATGGTTTTGTTGACTCGGAGGAGGGATCGTGCGCATCTGACCCTCTGGACAACAACTCCACTCCGGCTGACACAGATTCAGATGGGGTCTGCGACTTCCTTGACGACGATGACGATGGGGATGGTTTGAATGATACTAATGAAACAGACTTGTACAAAACCGATCCATTAGATTTCGATTCTGATGATGATGTTTTGAATGACTTTGATGAGATATTTATCCACTTCACTTCGCCTACTGACTCTGATACTGATGATGATGGTTTAGACGATTACGAAGAAGCAATTATTTTCGGAACAAATCCAAATTCATTTGATTCGGACTCAGATGGTATTAGTGACTTTGATGAAATACAAATTTGGTCTTCTGACCCACTTTCATTCGATGCAGATGAAGACTCAGATTCATTTTATCACTTCCAAGACTGTGATGATGGTGACCCACAAGCAAATCCAGATATGGAAGAGTTGCTAAACAATAAAGACGATAATTGCGATGGTTTTGTTGATGAGGGCTTTAATGAATCCGATCTAGATGAAGATGGCCTCTCCGACTGGTCAGAATATCATTCCCATGGGACAGAAATAAACAATTCAGACACAGATCAGGATGGTCTGTCTGATTTCCGAGAGGTTGAGGAAATCGGTAGCGATCCCCTATCTTACGACGTAGATTTTGATCAAGATGGTTCTTACTGGTTCGATGACTGCGACGACAACGATTCCAGTTTTGCACCTGGTCTCCCAGAATTATTGGATGGAGTGGATAATGACTGCGATCTAGATTTTGACGAGGACTTCTTATCCATAGATAGCGATTCAGATGGCATTAATGACTTTGAAGAGTATCACAACTACTCTACTGATCCCTATGATGGTGATTCAGATGGGGATGGTTTGCCAGATGGAACCGAAATAAATTGGTTCATGTCAGATCCCTTATTCTTTGATCCCGACTCTGATCAGGACGGTTGGTATCACTTCCAAGACTGTGATGATGGAGATTTCGAAAAGTCTCCAGGAAGACCAGAAGATCTAGATGGTAAAGATAATGATTGCGATGAAGAAATTGATGAGGACTACATCGATCTTGACTCGGATGGAGACGGATTATCAGATTTCTCAGAATTTCACAATTACAGTACAAATCCAGATTTAGCTGATTCTGATTTTGATGGTATTAATGATACAGTAGAAATAGAAAGTGGCCTTTCTAGTCCGACATACAAAGATTTGGACAGGGATAATGACGGTTTCTATGAATTTGTGGACTGTAACGACTATGTCGGGAGTATTTTTCCTGGGGCATTTGAGCTGTGGAACGGAATCGACGAGGACTGTGACGGAGAAATTGATGAAAATGTGAACAGACTAGTTCTCGTTAAAACAAGTCAGGAAATCTCCAGAGGAACTGTCTTCAGAGAAGATGGTAGCGTATTTGATGGCCCTAATGATTACCAGACCTTGACTATTAATTGGGATTCTAAAAATGAGTCGATTACATTAGAGATTTCGGGAATTGAAGAAACTGTTGGTGCCTCAATTTCTTGGCAGATGAGTGGTTATTCTTTGGAGAACAATACAAGTCTCGATGGGAAGGTTGTGAGCATCCTTCCGATTGACTGTAGGAATCAATTTAACAATCTACAAACTCAATTATGTGATGAAGGCGTTTCTATTCAGAAAGTGAAAGCTGTAATTTTAGAAGACGGCTATAGAACTGAGATTGAGTGGAAAATATATGTTTCAACTTGGGTAGAACCAAGAGCTGATGTTGGATTATTAGGCTCAATAACTAGTCCTTCTGGGATACTATTCTCCCTGGTATTTCTAGTTGGTATCAGTGGTGGAGGGTTGTTTGTAGGTTCAAGATTGGGGCATAGGAGAGATCTTCAGGATGCCTTAGAGGCATACGGTGTTACTCCAGAGAGACTGGCGATATCACCAGAAAATAGAGGAATAGATTTACCTTCCGCACCTGAGTTATCATGGATATCAGAGGAAAGAGAAAAATAGTTTTTTTCTAATTGTCATCCTCTTCTTCTGAAGGATTGACGTGCCCCCATTCTGCGTCTGGAGAACCTCCTGACCATTCACCGAAAACTGCGATATCCTCAATCTCATCGTCTTCTCTCCAAGGGGGCTCTCCGTCAGAACCACTAATTATCAGACAACCCTCGTCATCGAGTCTTTTCTTAAGTGTTGAAACGCCCCTTTTCACAGGAAGAAGATGGCCAATTGGAGAACCTGAATTTACGAAAGGATGAGTAGCAGAGCTGATTAACAGGCCCCTAATTGGGGATACTACATCGTGTTGGACGCCAGGAAGTTCCGGATCTGTAATTGTAGCGACAATTTCCCCCTCTTCTACAAAGCTACCTGCTGGAGCCAGAACATCGAGAAGTCCGCCCTGGTCTGATCTAATCCATACGGATCCAGAAGCTAAAATTCTAAATCTGGGTTTACTTGGATAGCCTGGGAGCATTCTTAGACTTCTTAGAAGATTAATTATTCCGTACATTGAAATCTGAACTGACTCTGGATCTGCCTCATCTGATCCACCTCCCTCATAGGTGATGCATGCAATATCATTTTCATTTGCCACTCGTCTTAAGGAGCCTCGTGGGCCCTGACTATCAAGAATAGTTTCTATACCAAATGATCTGGCAATTTTATTACTACTCGCATGGGCTAGGTTAGCTCTTATTTGAGGAATATTTGTTCTCCCCTTGGCTGCTGAGTGCAAATCGATAATGTAATCACTACTGGAAAGAATCTGAGTCCAAATTTTGTTAGCCACCCTAGAGGTAGTATTGCTATCAGATTTTCCTGGAAAGCATCTATTCAAATCCCTCCCGTCTGGAAAATCTCTTATCATCCTCCTATATCCAGGAAGATTTACTATCGGGATAATTCTGATTGTTCCAGCTAGAACACTAGGGTCGATTACGCTGTCCGGTCCCATGAAATTGGAGCCGCAAAGATATGTCAAAGCTAGAGGGCCGACCAACTCGTCCCCATGTATAGCTCCAAGAAGAGTCACAACTGGCCCTGGCCTAGAACCATGAACAACACTAACTGGAACAGGCCATGACTCTCCTATCTCAACATCCAGTAAGTCATACTCGATATGTCTGATTGTTCCAGGTTTGATTCTCTTTCTCAAGAAGATATGGTTCTTAGTTCCGTCTTTCCTAGACCATTTGGTAGGGCTTTCTCCGACTTCTCCGAGGGCTTTTTCAATCTCTTTCCTACGCCTCATAGGTATTTGATTGGCGATTTTGATTGGAGCAAATCTTCGTCTTTTCAGTCTAGGAGGTGTTTTCGATTGAACCTCATCGGAGGTCATTTCCAAGACTGTATCGTCCTCGGTCACTATTGGCCCCCTAGGGATTGGTAAATTAATACAATGGGCAAAATTATGATTGGTAAAATTCAATTTCATAGAGCCTCCCAAGTCAATTATGGAGACAGGCCCAGAGGTTTCAGTACAGGAAAAATATGCCCCTAGTAGCATATGTTTTGGATGCGGGCCAGCGAACGAAAAAGGTCTGCAGATCAAATCCTACAGATGTGAGAAAGGATTAGAAATGGAATTTATTCCAAAAGAAGAACATCAGGCATTCCCAGGGATGATTAACGGCGGAATTATCGGCACTCTTCTGGACTGTCATGGAAATTGGACAGCATCGATAGCACTAATGGACCAAAGTAAAGAGGCAAGTCCGCCGTGTACAGTTACGGCGTCATACAGCATTAATCTAAGACGTCCAACTCCATTGGACGGGATTATGAAAGTGAGAGGGGAAGTAACTGAAATTAGTGAAGACAGAGCAAGGGTGAGTATGACACTAGAAGTAAATGGAAATGTTTGTGCTACTGGCGAGGGCCTGTTTATTGCTGTAAAAGAAGGGCATCCTGCATTCCACAGATGGAATTGATGTACTCGGCATCCTTTAGAACGGCCGAACTTGAGAGTATCTATGGACGAGGGTGGAGAGTCTCAGAAGATGAGTCTTGACAGCTTCTCTATAGATGATCGACTAAAATCTGTCCTAGAGAAAGAATGGGGTATTGAGGAGCTTTTTCCCCCTCAGGCCGAGGCTTTGCCACATTCACTTGGTGGAAAAAATCTGATGCTGGCCATTCCGACAGCTAGTGGAAAGTCTCTAGTTGCTCACATTACAATGATTCAGAGATTACTAAATGATTTGAAGGGAAAAAAGGGCGTCTACATCGTTCCTCTTAAGGCACTAGCATCCGAAAAGTTTGACGAACTTAGTAAGATTTGCTCGAACCTGGATCTTGATGTTGGGCTCGCTATTGGAGATAGGACTAATGAGATGAAAAGACTTGATGAGTCCGATATCCTTGTTTGTACGAGTGAAAAATTAGATTCAATGTTGAGGACTGATCCGTCAATGATTTCTGAAATAGGTATAGTAGTTGCAGATGAGTTTCACCTATTACAGGATCCATCTAGAGGGCCTACTCTGGAAATCCTACTATCTAGAATCAGACATGATGTTGAAAATGTTCAGATCATTGCTCTTTCGGCTACTGTTGGTAATGTCGAAGAGATTTCGAAATGGTTGGACGCAGAACTCGTAATATCTAATTGGAGGCCTGTGGTCCTTTACTCGGGTACTCTTACAGGTCTTGAACTGGCATTTCATTCTATTGAGAGCCCCCAAGGGACGAATGTAAAAATTCCAGAGAAAAGAATACTAGATGGAGGTGTTCAGAAGAATCTTCATGCAGTGATGGATGATACGATTAAAATGAAGAAGCAGATGTTGGTATTTGTTTCCTCAAGATCATCGGCTCAGAAGGAAGCCAGGGAGCTTTCCACCCATATTAAATCTAGAATATCGAGTGGAGAAATTAAGCCAGATAGTGAGATGGCAAAGTCTTGGGAATCAATTGCAAAATCGCTGTCTTCAAGTAATGAGTCGTCTACTACGCTTAAAGCTCTGGAAAATTCCATAATAGGTGGAGTAGGGTTTCATCACGCCGGTTTGACTGGAAAACAAAGGAGAATTATAGAGCAGGGATTCAGGACAGGAAGCATAGTTTGTATTGTTGCTACTCCAACTCTTGCCCAGGGAGTAAATCTCCCAGCTAGTAGAGTAATAGTGAGAGACTCTAGGAGATGGAGCACAGTAGCTGCTAGAAATGTACCTCTTCCGATCATGGAAGTAAAGCAAATGATGGGGAGGGCTGGGAGACCTGGTTTTGATGAGTTCGGCGAGGCTTTTCTTGTTTCAAAGAGTACCAATGAAGCAGAATCACTGGTGAATTTTTATCTTAGAGGGGAGTCTGAAAATATAAGCTCAAAGTTAGCAAATCCTGGTGCGCTACACGCTGAAGAGGATGGTGCACTTCTTACTCATCTACTTTCAATAATTGCTACGGCTGGAATTAATGACAGAGATGCAATATCTAGATTCATCTCCAAGACGTTCCTAGCCAGTCAGATGAATCTGGAAACTCTAGAAGATAAGGTTGATGATGTAATTTGCTGGCTATGTGATAATGGAATGATTCAAAGAGAAGGAGAGTCAGATGAAGTCAAACGAAGGATCAAAGGAAATGAGTCTGAATCCATAGATGAGGATGGTTGGATAGATGAAATGCCAGCATGGGCTAATTCCGCCACAAAAATTCCTGGTTTAGATTTGATCGAAGAATCAGTGGGAAATGTGCATTCACGGAGAATTTCCCCCCGGAAGGGTCCTGCTATTTTCGGTTTCAGGAAAGCTAGTATATTTGATGCGGCTGAACCCTCTATTCCAGAAGCTGCAACAATGGTTTATTCTCCTAGCCCTCTTGGTACTAGGATTTCCAGGCTATACCTTAATCCAATCTCTGGAAGAGTCATTTATGATGGTCTAAGAAGAGCAATAAAGATTCTATCTGGTGAAGATTTAGTTGGACAATTATCCCCATTCGGCCTCATTCACTTAGCTTCTTGTACTCCTGATTTCTTGCCTCTTTGGCCAAGAAAGAATGATTTTGATAGAATACAGGAGTCTTTGCATGCAAGAGAAAGAGAATTTCTTGCAGAACCAATTGATCTAGAAAAGGAAAGGAGGATGAAAGGAGCACTTGTAGTTGAGTCGTGGATGGAGGAAGAGGCTCTAGAAGGAATAGAGGAAAATTGGGGGGTTCAACCTGGTGATCTGAGGAGTCGGATAGAGCTCCTAGAATGGTTATTATTCTCTATGAAGAGGATTGTAGCTGAAGATGAAGAATTATCAAAAGAGGGTAGGAAGGCTCACAAAGTTCTTTTTGAGTCTATTGACGAGGTTCATCGCAGAGTGAGATTTGGATGTAAGCCTGACATTTTAGGCCTTGTTGCAATAAAGGGAGTGGGCAGGGTTAGGGCTAGAGAAATGTCAGATACATTGGGCCTATCCAATCCATTGGATGTTTGTTCGATGACTGAGAGGGACATAGCCAAACTATCAGATCTCAGAGGTTGGAGTCCGAAATTAGTAGAGAATCTAATAATATCCGCGAAAAAATCCGTAAAGAGGTCAACCTAGTCAAATTCTTCAACCAGAGTCCATAGGGCCGTTTAGATGACATCCCATTTACCATGGTTTACCGCATGGGGAATTGAGTTTTCAAGTCCGATTAAGAATGTTTTCTCAATTGTAACCGAAGTAAATGAACATCGAATAAACAATAGATGGTTGATGGTGAATTATGATGTTTTAGCTAGTGAAATACACTTGTGGAATACGTGGTACTCGTTACGGTGCAACGAAAGAGATGAAAAGATGGTAGCCAAAACTCCTGATACTGAGTTCATAAGAATATTATCAGGAACTAATCAAATCAACAAAGCCTTTGAGAGAGCCGGAATTTCAGAGGGCGATTTCAAGGCTTGGATCATCTTTCTTCCAAACCTACAGTTGGGTAATGGATTTGGGAATTTATCCATTCCTAATGAGATATACAATAGCCATACTAAAGACGCCTTGCGGCTAATTGAGAATCTGGGAGGTAAGATGCTTGCAAAACGTCCAATTCCTACAGAGGCCGGATTATCGAGAGTGGGAGTAGAACATCAAGGAAATAAGAGTACTTTGGAAATGGAGAATCTGTTCATTTCACACGTGGGTTTATCCGATCTCAGATAAGTAGCTGTGTAGTCAAATTGATAGGCGATGCTTACTAGGGATATTCGTTAAATATGCCTAGATTTTATGGCTTCGGATCATGCTGCGTTTGTGAAATAGGTTGTACATCAGGAAATTTTCTTGATTTTGAGGGTCAAAGGTTCTGTACCGCGTGCTGGGTAGAGAAAAACAACCCAAAACATCCAGATTTGGAGGGAATTAGGGAGAAAGTAGAGGACTCAGAAAAAGAGTGGAAATGCGCAAAATGGACAAGAGATGAAGGTCCCCTCCCTTTAGGGCCAAAATCTGTCAAAAAGTGAGTGATTCCATGGCTAGGGGTTTCATTCCTGAAGAATTCGATCCCACAAAGTGGGAAAATTTAGAGCCTGTGACCGAGGAACTATTGCAAAGGGATTTGAATTGTTCTAGTTGTATCGAAGATTTGATCAGGGATTCTTCTGAACTTGCAGAACATGTATCAGAAGCTGGCGCTCTACTATACATTGAGATGACTTGTGACACAGAAAACAAAGAAAAGAAGCGCGCATTCTTAGATTTTGTTGAAAACGTTAGACCGAACTTATCTGAGTTCTCCGACAAGCTAAATAGAAGAATTGTAGGTCATCCTGAAGTTGATAATCTCCCCGAAAGATATGATCTGATGATTAGGGGAATGAAGACAGATGTCGAAATCTTTCGAAAGGAGAATATTCCGTTAGGTGTGAGACAAACAGAGCTGGTAACAGAGTC
>PAVV01000023.1 GCA_002713185.1 Methanobacteriota archaeon
ATTCCATTGAGTCTGCGGGAATGGAAAGAATTAGATCTCCGCTGGTGATATTGATCGGGTGTACTAGGTCCATAATGGAGTATGGGAAGCCTGCCTGGTCTTGTAGGGAGATGAATGTTACATTTGATGGGGGATCTGGATCGAATACAACCTGGTGTGAGGAGGTGGCGGAGTTGCCGGCGGAATCTGTCGATTTGATGGTGAAGATGTTGCTTTCGGGATTGTAGTAGAATAACTGTGATTCATCGTGGCCTTCGTACAACCCCATCTGGGACCTATCCAGCGATACTGACAAGTTCGCGAACCCTGACGAGTTGACATCCACGCTCTGATTGTTTATCGACAGATTTGAGCCCGGTTCCGTCTGAACGGAGAAGTAAACTTCTTCCGCGGTGGAAATCCATGGGATTCCGTATACTATCAGATCAGGAGCTGTGACGTCAAATGATATCCTGANATGGTCTTCTGANGACCTNCCGGAACCATCCNTTACNGTAGCACGGAAATTGAACCACTGCTCCANGTTGGGTAATGTTGAGTTCACCCATGCCTCCCTCAGCAGTGTTGTCCCATTNTCCTCTGAAACGCCATTCCAGTATGATGTGAGNTTAATGATCGTCCCGTTNACCGTCAGGCCCCAAACAGAGTCTGCTTCGAANGANGAGTTGTTCGATGGCCATGTCCACGAGAGTTGGGAAATCGGGAAGCCNATGCCAATGTCTCTNGCGTGCAGGCTTATCGGGACTTGNGTGTTTGATTCGGTATTATTCTGGGGGGCTGTGAAAGAAATCTCNGGGTCCAGCTCAATCAGCTCGTACTCGAAAGGTAGCCTGATCAGAGCNCCNCCGATTAGTTGGATATCGATGTAACCTGTCCAATTTCCCTCTTCCGGTGGCCTCAGGAGACTGACATTCAACTCGACGGCCCCCGAAGGGACCAAGCCACCCAGCGATTCTGAGCCGGAAGGCCANAGGCTTGAGATGTTCGAGTTGTCCAATGTGTGGAATCCTGTGATTTGCAGGGATGATCCTGCAACAATGCCTATGTCGATCCAGAAATTGGAGGATGGGCCATCTACGGACCAACCATGGACTGCTACTCCGTAGAGCCCNTCCTCGGGGTTCTCGATTGNGATCGATTCTGAGGAAGTGCTGCTCCAAGACCTCCGAACTTCCTCTCCGGAAGAGAACTCCCCATCCCCATCGCCATCNCTGAATANNAATAGGTCCAGATCGACACTATCGTAGGAATCCATGGAAATGCTGAGCTCTGTTGCATCCTCGATAGAAATGTTGTGCCACCAAGATGCTGTCATCTTGTCGTTTGGGTCGTCCTGGTAGGCAGTCTGGTTATCCAGATTGACTGGCTGTACCCACCCCTGGGCTGATACGGACTCCACCGGAAGAGGTATCGTAGAGACTACCAAGGCAGTGTCATTTCCCTCGGATTCATCCCAATTTGAGACTGACNTTGAGAAGCCAGATGCTTCCGATGCGATATACCCTACGGAGATATCCAGAGGGTTGTCGTTTGATTCCACGCCATGCAANGCCGTATGGAGGACCATCTGGTGAGTTCCCGGCGTGGCAGGAACTACGAAGGTCTCCCTAGAGGTTCCAGTNTATGTCCCCCAGTTGTGTTGTCCACTCGTGGCATGATTGTTAGTTGATCTNTCCTCGATGAAGAANGTGCTAGGCCCGTATGCGTCGGGGTCCTCATCCGAGTACCCGTGTTGAGTCTCCGTGAGCCAGAGGACATCTATGTCCGTGTATGGGTTATCTTCCCAATCGACATCCAAGACTATTGCACCACTGTGACTGAGTTCCTCGGGCCATTCCACTGTCAGAAATCTCCAGTCTCCACTCTCCGGCCTCCAAGACCACCGCATCGCTCCGCTAATCCAAGACTCTGTGTAGAGTGTCTGGTTGGATACATTTCCGTCCANTGGCTTCGGATTTATGGAAAACGGNCCTTCCCAGGGAACATTGGTGACAATCGGCAGAGTCCATGAGCGTGAATCCGTGCTGTTGTTCTCGGGATTGGTTTCAACCATGATCCCGTGTTGCCTAATCCCCGGGGTTGCGTCCTCTGGAACCGTGATTTCAACATTTGAAGAGGTAGTTTCCTCTGCTTGGATTGTGACTTGGGAGTCAACTGCTATCCAATGGTCATGGACAACTCCGAAGGATGTCCAATCGACCTCTATTCTAACTGCATCGAGACCTGATGGCTCGGAATCGAACCTCCATATCCCCANAAGTAGGCCATCTCTTGCATCTTCGAATGGCAGACCGACCCTGACTTCAGCCTGTGGCCCGTGTGACTTCCAGTAGGTCACTTCCTCCAACTCATCCGACTCATTCCCCTCCGACTCGTCGACCATGCCATCCGAATCCGAGTCGTTGTGGTAGATGCCATCCCCATCGAAGTCTGTCCATCGGAATACCTCCAGGTACACCCTCTCCATCGAAGATCTATCCAAATCATGGTCGAATGCCTCGTATTGGATGGTGGCTCTAGCCCTAAGCTGGACTGTCTCTTCAGGTAGCTGGATTGAGGAGTCATTAGCGATATGCAATGGTATGAGCAGGTCCGGCCTTTCCCCCTGGTGCCCATCCCAAGAGTCGTTCTCACCACCTCCAGAGCCGTTTCCACTACTGTTCCAGATCATTACGGTGTGCTCCAAGGCTTGGAAGGTCACTGGAGTGAGGTTGAGTTGCAGCTCATTTCCTCCTGGATTGTTGAATTGGACATCGAAAGACTGAGCCTGGCCAGGGAGTATGGAGTTGATGTTAGCATCCCTGTGCTTGCCATGGAAAGACCCAGTGTTCCATTGGGAAGGGCTCGCTGACCAGGTTCCATTTTCCCCCTCAAGTGTCCTCACGGCCCTAGATGCATTCATCCATCCTCCTCCCTGGACGAATGGCTCGTAGCCTCTGTCATCCGAAGTAGATAGGACGAAATCGCGAAGCTCCTGNGATTGGGGATGGTGCCCTCGGTTCTTTTGCCAAGCTTCCTCTACCAGAGCNAGAAGTCCTGCNACCACAGGNGTAGCTAGGCTTGTTCCACCCCAGGTGGTCCAAGCATCATTCGCATTGTCGTAATTATTCAGGGGCATGTCTCCTGTGGCGGACCAGCCGACTGCTACAAGGTCCGGATCCATCCTCCCTACGACGTTNGGCCCCCGGTTTGACCAAGGGGCACTCTGGCCCCACGAGTCTGAGGATCGGCTACTGAAGGCACCCACCGAAAAGACGCCATGGGCTGCCCCTGGTACCTTNGTGGTCCCGAATCCATGTCCACCGTTTCCGATTGCGACTGAGTATGAGGCATTGGAGTTGTACACTCTGGTAATCCAATCCAGGTACAATGAGTACCCATCTGCACCAGAGTCATCGACCGATGAGTACCCGAATGAAAATGACCCCATATGTGGTTGATCNGGAGTATTTGGGTCTCCATCATAACCCTCGGCNATAAATCTCCATGCATCTAGTGAGTGCCCTCCCGAATAGTGATTACCGATTGANGAGATTGTGGCATTTGGCGCCATTCCCAGGACCNTTCCTTCATCTACCACTCCCTGAGCNGAAATCGCACTTGCACACAACGTTCCGTGGCTTCCCGACTCGAGCATGAAAAGAGTTAGGTTGCCAGGTCCAGCAATCCTGTCCGAATAGCCGTGACGTGCTGAGTAGGTAGCTCCATATGGGACTCCGTTGTTTCCGTCTGAAACCCAGTAAACTAAGCCAGCAGANATATCCCAAAGGCCGTCCCCGTCGGTATCCATTCCCGAGGTCTCTTCCCCTGGCCTCATTGGAGTCTCGTTGCCGAACCACCCATCCCTATCTATATCCGGCCAGACAGTCTCGTACACGCCTGAAACCAGTTCATCCACTACCAGAATAGGGACATCACCCCCTACTTTGTCCCTTAGCCTCCAGTCTGGATGTTCGCCTAGGTGGTATACTCCTGACAATGACTGATTNATCCCGCTTATATTGTATCCAGAGTTATCCAGTATCCCGTTGCTGTCGTTGTCGAAATCGACCNTGGAAGTATCTGCATACCAGGTATTGNCATCCGGATATGCCTCGCCATNTACGACCCAGGAGTACATGCTGTTGTGGTCGAACATCAGTGGCCAACCATCATACTTCGATTCTTCNANGTCTACCCTGGCCTGAGTCCCATTTAGGTCAGGATGGGCGAAGTCCACNCCCGTATCTGCTACAGCCACAATGATTCCTTCACCGGAGTAACCCAANTCCCATGCGTCATTGGCCCCATGGATCTCNCCCGTCCTTACAGAATCNGGGGATGGGGCTGGATCGAGTTCCCAATAGGGCTCGGGCGACCTCTCCGCATCGATCAGTGCAATCAGGCCTGGAACTCCGAATATTTTTGGCAGTAGAGTTGAGTTGACCCAGAATGTGCGGTGCTCGATTGAGTCTGTTTTCAAATCGCCTCTGACCAATGACTCTCCGGGGCCAGAAGGTGCCTGTCTGTCGATCGCACCTACCTTNCTCTGCCAATTGTCCAAATGGTCCAATGAAGAAGTGATTGCGGTGATTCTTAATCTCTCTTGGTTAGATAGATGTTTATCGGTCAAAGAANGATCNAACCATGGGCTACCNGGGGAAATATCATGTNTCGAGTCGTCNAAAANGGCTGAGTCTGGCTGTGTGAATGTTTCTTCCGACGCAACTGAGGCGGATAAGGGCATAATTGAGACGAATAGTGCTAGTGGGACTATCAGAGCAAATCTGCCTCGCATGACTCTGGGAAACATCCGGATGGCTTGATATTGACGGCTTGAGGTCCCGTCAAATACAATAGTCTGACCCTAGAGGAGTNACTACAGTCCCGTAGTGTAGTGGTCCATCATCTCGGGTTTTGGTCCCGGGGACCCTGGTTCGAATCCGGGCGGGACTACCAAAAAATAGTAAGATATTTCAAATTGAATAACGCTCTCGACAAAATTGTAAATCATGGTTGAGGAGTCTTTTGAATCGTTAAACTCATTGACGCCNATAGCTTCTTTTGTCCACATTTGTCTTGGCTTAATGGCACTTTTTTTGGTNACTAGAGCGAAAGAAAGAATGTGGAATGAACGTCTAGCGGGATACATTATCTCTTGGATTCTGATATTTCTTGGTTTACAATACTTGTTCGTGTCCCTAATTGAATACAGGGTCGTAACAAGGGCCACTGGAGTGTATAACAACTATGGAGGAGAGATTTTCTACACATTCCTAACTTACGGACAAAGGTCTTTTGAGTGTGGTTATGCCATTGGATTGGGAATATTACCACTAATCTATCCCTTTCCGATAATTCAGAAAAAGTCGGTTGTCAGGATACTGGGAATTATTGTTCTATTACTCGGAATGGTCATGATACCATTTGACATTTTCACAGAGTTTTCTTACAGGAATGTCAGAAACATTCCCTCCTACCTAGGCTACGTTATATGGACTCCGATATACCTTAGATTTCTCTTCGGTGAAATGATTTACGGAGAGGCGAAATCCAGAAACGTCTCCTCTGTTACAGCCATGCTCCTCTTGGCGGCATATGGAAAATTCTACATGTTTTGGCTAATGTGCCTTAGTGGGCTTTGCAATGTCTTCAAAGGGAGATTCATGGTGGAAGATTTCGTTGAGCAAACAAAAATGAGTAGTACAGTGGAAGTAGCAATGGAAGCCTTGATGGCAGTAACATTTCTGGCANTATTCNTTGGAGAAATGTGGAGAGCTTTCAGAAAGGGGCCNAGCGGATTAACCTACATAACAGGGGTGATCTTCTTGTTAGGGATACTATGGTACCTACTGACATTGGTATACATGGANAANATTACTTCGTGTGTTGAAAGCGCGTGCGANTTGCTNAGTGTTGCATGGGTAAATTGGTACGTNGTGACATTCCAAATAGCGCTNTACCTNGGAGTTCCACTCCTCTTTATGTTTGTAATGCTGAACTATGACCTAGTTGACACCAATACGGGNTCTGGTTCAGTTATTGCNAGGACAACAGTATTGCTTNTACTACTAGTAACTAGCTCTACAATCATAGAGCTAGTCCAACTAATACTACCCGTACCCGAAATGATCACCTCTGCCGTCTTTGCCGGAGCTGTAGTTGCATTCATTGGATGGGAGGAGAAAATTATGAATCAGCTTATATCGAAAAGCAAGAATATAGCTGAGTCAATAAGCGAAGTCTCCCCGATACCCGACTACAAAATATCAGAAGGGGAATTCAGGTTCTTTTCGTTTTCAATGTTGATGTTAGGCTTTTACGCATTTGTTATCTCTTACTTGTTCGAGGCGATGGGGATTCATCAGTAGGGGATTTTATGGTTGACGGAATCGAATCGGGTGATTATCGTGAAAGGGGGCTCAGAGAATCCTCGGCGGAATTGTTCGCTTTGAGAGAAGCAAATTTATCAATGATATTTCTGACAATTTTCACAATAATTGCAAGCGCAATTAATGTTCACGATTGGCTCAACGTGGAGTATCAGAAGGGCTTGGATGCGATAACCCAGAAATCATGGGTAATCGAGTTTAACCAGACACTGACTGGTACTGAATTTACAGACGTATGGCAAGATGAGGAAAGCAGGATTGTCGAGTTCTANATGGACGACAGTGAAATGGTGCCATTGGAAGGCTATACTATTGGGATGGTAAATGTCACAGTTTCACCTGATACAGTCGACGGATTCTCGGTTGCAGACCCAATAGCACAATGCGATGCGATATCCGCTAGTGTGATCGTCAACGATATGACGGCCCAATGGGAATCGGAAAACAACATACTCTCTGCCCAGGATAGCAGTTGTGAGGATATTCAGCTTTCGTTAATGGTATATCCGAGCTATTTCGGAGGCAACCTNACTGTTCCAGGAGTCAATGAGTTCCAGGTATTACAGCCTTGGAGGAATCTTGGTTGGGGGGAGGGAGTACTAGAAATCAAAGTNGATTTGGATGTCAATACTGCCGAGCCAGGCCCATTCGCAGCTGATGACGANGANGAAATAACCATCACTGTCGAAGTGATTGGCTTTCTTGCCAACGCTTTCCCAGTATAACCCATTAGTTATATTTTGAATTTTTATTTGGTTCCAGAGGATCAATGGACGTAAAATAACTAGCGGAAATTGAGTGAAGGATAGAGAAAGGTAATTTGTTTGTGTTGACTGGGATTTGATATATGGCCGAACGCGAATCTCTTGTCCCAGTAGCNGCCATTGTAGATTTGTTATTGGGTTTCGTGACAATTGCACTGGTCCGTCGTTCAAGTGAAAAGGAGTGGGTTGAAAGATTCGCAGGGCTACTTATTGGTTGGATCTTGATATTGAAAGGTTTGGAGTATACGTCCACGTCAGTTATGGAAGCAATCACTGCGAACAGTGGTTTATGGATTGTTGATTCCGGTAATGAACTCCAGAACTCTTTCTTTAGATTCGCACAAACCACATGTAAGACAATTTCTATACTACTTATCTCATTCTTACCTCTAGTCTATCCATACCCAATAATTCAGAAAGAGTGGACTGTGAAGGCGATAACTGGATTTGTCTGCTTATTCTCCATTCTTTTNTGCACTTTCACCATCCTCACCGATAGTCGGCACTTGGGCCTTGAATGGTTTGCGTTGTTACCAGGCATAGTCGTACTCGTNTGCGTGTACATTCGGTTCGTCACAGAGGAGATAAATGAGGGGAATAGTTCCTATCGGAGGCTTTCCTTGGTTTCTGGTCTACTTCTGATAGCAATAGTTGGGGAGCAAATGACTTACTGGTTGGCCCAAGTCATATCGATAAACGATGATTTTCTGGCTAGGTTCACCGTTGAATGGAGCCTTTGGAACCCCTCCACTCTCTCATGGTTGGGGACTAACCTGATATTATCCATGGGAGCATGTTCTTTGCTGATACTGCTATTTTTCGAAACATGGAGGACTTACAGATTGGGTTTGAGTGGCTTTTCAATAATTGTTTACCTAATAGGGATAGTGGGTTTCATTGCCGGAATAGTAGATTTTGCCATCTTAGATACGGTCCGAAGTTGTGTGGAAACAGAGTGTGAGAGCTTTCCAGAGGCCTTTGAAATATGGTATGATTTCACCTCCGAGACTCTAATTTANCTTTTCACTCCGTTAATTTTCATGTACGTCCTACTAAATTTCGATATTATAGACTCCGAAGCTTCCGAAAATAGATGGTTGACTAGAATAATGGTCATCTTGATGCTGTTGATCGTGTCCTCNAGCGTAATCGAGCTTCTTCAGTCATTCTTGCCGGTTCCACAGATGATTTCGTCCGCAGCCCTTGCGATGGTGGTGGCTATTTTCATTGGTTGGGAAGAGAGGATAATGACCAACCTGATGAGAGAGGGCGACACAGTATCNTCGAAGCTACACAAAATGGGGGAGCTAGTTAATCCGGGAATAGATGAAAGAGACTATGACGTAATGAGCGCCAGTATGGCAAGCGTTGTGTTTTTCACACTGGTAATATGTCTCCTCTACTCCGCTGTAATATAGGTGATGAAATGGAAGAATTCGATGGCTCATTCTCATCCATTTTCTCAAATCTACTCGGAGGATCTCANTCTAGGATGGGAATCGTTGCATCGTTATTGGTGTCGATAATCGTATTTACGTATACATCTGCAGATCTAATATTGAACCAAACCGATCTTGTTNAATACGCACAGACAGATAAAGAATGGAAGATAATTTTCGAAGATGATATCATCGATGATGATGGTGACAATCTAACCTTTGAATATACTGAAATTTGGGCCGATCAGGATATTAAGGTGATTGATTTCTTCATTGACGATATAGAGNTTGAAGANGGTTATAATATCGCATATATTGATGTTAAGATTACACCCGAAGAATGCCACGGAGATCCGGATCGAGAAGGATATTGTGAGAGTGGAGTCTGGTTTGAGGACGGAGGAGAGTCAGAATGCGACGCTGTGACGGCGACGTTCATCGGGGACAACTCGACTCTTTCTGCGCAGTGGTTTGATGAGAATAGCGTGCTTACCGGAGCGGATAGCGATTGTGAACCTATTTACCTGAGAATTATCACTTATCCGAACTATAATTTGGACAATGATACCACACAGGTAGCGGTAAACGAGTATCAAGCCCTGTCACCATGGAAAATTAATGGATGGGGTGAAGGAACTGTTTCGGTGCAAGTCCACGTTGACGTTCAGTCCTACGGTGGCTTTACCACTGGGATTCTGGATGACTCTGAGGAGATCGATATCGAAGTGAGTGTCCACCAGTTCAGACCTAGTGCGATTCTAGAATCTTCATCAACGGTGTAATATTGATTAGATAAGTCCGTTAACGCGTGGNATGAGTGAGGACAGGCTAGTAAGACCTCTGAGTCTAACGATGATTGGTTTCGTGAAGGAAGAAGGGGACTCNATCCTAAAACCCAAGAAAGATAAACAAGTTGAGCTGATCCTTCCTTGTAAAGAGATTACAATCAAAATCGAGAGGAGGATTCAGAGGACAGTGATCAGGGGCGGAGAGGGTGATGACTTGCTAGACGAGGGGTCTGAGTCTGCCGTTTACGATGTTCTCTCGACTGCATCAGTTTCGGAGTATAATGAGCTGATGGCGATGTTCAGAGGAGGTCAGCCAAATATCATCGACCCATTTGATGGTAGAGAGGTAAAGGTCGCTTTCAAGTCGGTTGAGTANTCTGCTTCNAACGGCGATCTGAAGATGCAGTTGTTAGAGGACGTCGATTGATCTATTCGTCTATGGCCGATGGGTCTCTAGACAGATCTTTGGTTATGTTCTTTTGATGGCTTTCCAATGTGCCCCCGCCTATCTCCAGCAGCTTGGCATCCCTCCATAGCCTCTCCACAACGTATTCGCCGACGTAGCCATACCCGCCCATCACTTGTATGGCCCTATCTGCTATGTTCTTGGCCGCTGTGGTCGCGAATAGCTTAACCCCATCCGAGTCCAGTCTGTGGCCTGCCTCTGCGAGGTCGATCTGACGAGCTGTGTCGTAAACATAAGCCCTCATTGCCCTATACTCAGCCCAAGATTCTCCAATGTGGCGCTGGATCTGCCCAAATTGCCTTATTTGCTTACCGAAGGCCTCCCTTTCACTGGCATAGGAATTCATGTCCGCTAGGCATCTCCTTGCTATTCCCACGCTCATGGCGGCGAGACCGACCCTCTCGTGCTCTAGGTTCCTCATTAGATGGATCATAGACTCNCCTGGGCTACCGACCATGTTATCCGCTGGTANCACGCAATCCTCGAACACTAGTTCGGCGGTAGTGCTGGCCCTCATGCCCAGCTTGTCCTCGATCTTCTGGCCTGCAGAATATCCCTCCATTCCTTTTTCGACTAGGAATGTGGTGATTTCGGCCCTGCCCCTTTCATCGGTCCCAGTCCTAGCATAGAGCCAAACGACGTCAGCAGGCGTTCCGTCATCATCTACAATGCCATTGGTTATCCNCATCTTCCTGCCATTNATGATCCAGGATCCGNCATCCGATCTCTCCGCTGATGTCTGCATNCCNAGGACGTCCGTACCGTGATCGGGCTCGCTCATCCCTAGGCAACCGATCCACTCTCCGCTGCACACCTTGGGGAGTATCCGGTCCTTCTGAGTCTCGCTTCCGCTGTGTACAAGGTTGTTGACGAAGAGCTGGTCATGGGCCAAGAATGCCAAACATAGTCCGGGATCCGANTATGACAGTTCTTCGTTCACTATCGCCACCGCTGTACAATCCATTTCTGCCCCCCCGTACTCGGAAGGGGCTGTCAGTCCGAGAAGGCCCATCNCCCCCATCTCCCTGAAGAGATCCNGGTTGAACGTCTCGTTCCTATCGCTCTCTAGCGCTTGNGGCTCTACCCGGTCCGAAACGAAGTTTCTGACCATCTCCCTGAGCATCTTGTGCTCTTCCGTCGGATTTGCGATGTCTNNATCTCGCCACTCCTCGGNCANAGAGNTGCTAGCTGNCTCCTTCGTATGAGGATTCGTATGCATTCAGTTCCAGAATGCAGAGTCTTCCCAGGGGAGTCCGATAGCTATGCCGACTATCTCGAGGATGACGAAGTTCCAGAAGAGGTACGTCAGAATCGAGATGGTGAAAACTGCGAGTGTNGTATTTGCTACCCTTTTCCTCTCCCTCTTGGCATCGTCCAAGGTGCATATCCCCCTGTTTCTGAAGTATACAGTAAGTCCTATTGACAGCATTGCCAAGGATATCGCGTAGAGTGCGTACCTCACCCAAGAGTAGTAGAGGTCATTGGATAGCTGGTCAGCCGCAACTATTGCAGATGATCCAGCGAACATCACCCATACTACGGATGGAAGGCAGCACATACTAGCGGTGACCGCGGAGACCACCACCATCGTGGCAAGGGGCTTGCGATCTTCCTGCTCCATGTCGATCACTAGGGAGTAACCCTTCTACTGTCTCTGGGGAACGGGATTGCCTCCCTTATGTGTTCGGCCCCTGCTAGCCAGGTACAAACTCTGTCGACCCCTAGTCCGAATCCGCCGTGAGGAACTCCGCCGTACCGCCTGATGTCTATGTAGAACTCGTATGGATCCCTCGGNGTACCCTCCTCATCGATCCTCTCCAAGATCTCGTCCTCTGACCAAGTCCTCTCTCCGCCTCCGATAATCTCCCCGTATCCCTCTGGGGCGAGCAAGTCATGGCACAGAACGTACTTCTGGTCTTCTGGATCTGGCCTGTGGTAGAATGGCTTTGCAACCCTCGGGTAATGGGTTAGGAAATGTGGAACTTCGAAGTCTTGGGTTAGGACCTTCTCCTTGGAGTAATCAAGATCCTGCCCCCATTCGATCTCGACGCCCTTCGACTGCAGGGCGTCAACCGCCTCGTCATACCTCATTCGAGGGTATTCGCTCTCTGCATACATCTCGATGGTAGCCAAGTCTCTTCCAAGGTCTGCTAATTCTTCTGATCTCTCCTCTAGCATATTGCTGGCGATGTGCCTAACTACCCCTTCTCCATGCTCCATTACCTCTTTGTTCG
>PAVV01000024.1 GCA_002713185.1 Methanobacteriota archaeon
CGATTTCCCACATCGCGCCTTCGGCGACTAGCGCCCTCATGTTGTCAGCCCCCCTGAACCTGGGGACGGATAGCTGCTCTGAGAGGTAGTCGCTGGCATGGAGGGCGATGGAGGGGCCTGTCAGGTTCATCAGGCCGAACGGGCCTAGCCCTATCCTGAATGCACTGCAGCAGACTGCGTCTATCTGCGCTGCTGTGGCAACCCCCTCTTCCAGGAGGTGGCATGCCTCGTTTATCCATGGGACGAAGAAGCGGTTGACCACGAATCCAGGCCTGTCCTTGCACACTATCACGACCTTGCCCATAGCCTTGCAGTACTGCTCTACCGCATCCATGGTCTCCTTGGAGGTGGAGTCCGCGGGGACTATCTCCACCAGCCTGTTCTTGGCCGGGTGGAAGAACCAGTGGAGGCCGACGAATCTGTCCGGCCTGCCAGTGGACTTGGCCAGCTCGTTTACGGAGAGTGAGGAGGTGTTGGTCGCCAGTATCGTGCCGTCGCCGCAGGTGCTGTCCAGGCTCGAGAATATCTGCTGCTTCAGGGCGAAGTCCTCGAAGACCGCCTCTATGACCAAGTCGGTGTCTCGGGAGACGTTCTCGTGGCCGACCACCCCGGTTATCCTGCTCTTGATGTCCTCCGCCTGCTCGGGTCTGAATATCCGCCTCTCGATGGCCTCGTTCAGGAACTTGCCGATCGTCTGGTGGCCCTTGTCGACCCATTCCTTCTCCCTGTCCACCATCTGGACGTTGAAGTTCTCTTGGGCTGATTTCTGGGCTATCCCGGAGCCCATGTTGCCTGCTCCGATAATCGCGACGTTGCGTATCATGGCCCGCCGGGTGAAATGGCCAACATAATTCCAACGGAATGGCGCTCTTTGCTCAGGCGCCCAGCAGCTCCCAGAGTCTGCGTGCGTGCGCGCCCGGCGAGAGGTCCAGCTCTTCGATGCGCTTCCTGCCTTTCTCCGCCCATTCCTCTCTAGTGTGGGGGTCGGATGCCTGCTGCAGTGCGGAGTGCCATGAGGGCAGGTCCCTCCTGCCTAGCAGCCTTCCGTTGGTGCCGTCGACTATGGTGTCTCGGAACCCGCCTTCGTCCACGAACAGGGCAGGCGTGCCGACTGCGAATGCCTCTATCGGGGTCAGCCCGAATGACTCCTTGTGCGCCATGGATACTATAGCTCGCGAGGACCTCATGAGGCTGACCAGTTCTGGCGATGTCAGCCTTGGTGCCACCCAGAGACCGACTCCGCACGATTCAGCGTGCTCTTCGAGGGACGATATCGACCCCTCGTCGCCACCTCCGACGTGTGCCAGCGAGAGGCCTGTCCCGGAGAGCATGGAGATCGTCTCCCACGTACCCTTGGCGAACGATGCTCGACCGATCGAGGTGACGTACTCGTCATCCGCCGGGTAGGGGTTGTCCGGGTCTCCCGATGGATCCGGGGGGAACTCCCCCGTGTCCACACATGGCCAGAGGATGCCTGCCTCCACGCCATAGACCTCCCGCGTCCTCTGGGCGCTGAATGTCGAGTTCCCGCTCACCATCGACCCCTTCCTCGATATTAGTGAGGACACAAGCGCCTGGTCTCTCCTCCGTGCCCTCGAGAGAGCGGCCTTCGTCAGGGTGAGGTTCCTCTTGGGGGAGCCGTCCACTCTCCGATGCAGCGTCTCCTCGTANANCCCCCTGTGGGGCTCCAGCATGTGCAGGTGGATTGGAAGGNTATCCGGTACGTGATCGAGCAGGGGCAGGCTCCCGTCACCGCTGACGAGATGGAGCGCTGAAACGGAGCCCAGTGCATCCGGGAGTCCGTCGCAGGAGGCCCATGCCTTCGATGCCGACCCCCTCCCGGAGTCCATGATGGTGGAGAGTGGGTCGGTCGAGAGGGACCATTCTGAGCTCGGACTCAGCAGNTTGATTCCGTTCGTAGANCAAGCTTCCTCNAGCTCCGGGGACGCCTGGATCGTGGCCATGGTGACGTCGAACAGCCTGTTGATGTGGGGGAGCACTCGGATCAGGTCCATCTCGGCCCCGCCCATGGGGCCGAAAACGCCCTTGGCGACCAGCAGTCGGGGCCTCGCTGGCTCCGTCGTCACCCTACTACCCCTCTGTAGACTTCTAGGACCCTGTCGGTTACCCTGTCCCACTGGTAGTCCCTGGCTGCCTCCCTCCCTGCAGAGCCCCATGCCGACCTGGTCCGGTCGTCGGATAGGGAGGCAGTCTTGATCGCCGANGCCAGTGCGTGGTGGTCCTCGCATGGCACTGATAGGCCACAGCCGTACCTCTCGACCATTCCTCCTAGGCCGTTGACGTCGGCCATGATGACCGGGGTGCCAGCGTGCATGGATTCCAGAAGGACGGTGGGGAGTCCCTCGAACCTGGATGGGATCGCTATCGCGGTGGAGTTCTCGTAGAGCCATCTCTTCTCCGCCTCGGACACCAGCCCCAGCACCGTGATGAGNTCCTTCGAGCTGGACCTCGAGCGCCTCTCTGCCAGCCAATCCGAAAGCTCCCCCTTCCCGGCTATCGCCAGGTCGAAGCCCGGATCTCCGTCATAGGAGTCCATGGCGTCCATTAGCACGTCAACCCCCTTCTGGTCACTAAGCCTCCCGACGAAAGACACCAGGGGCCTGCTCTTGTCCCGAGGGGACAGCATGGGAGGCTCATCCGGCTCTTCCTCCACGGGGGAGAAGCCNTTGGGGATTACNTGCAGGTCNCCCCTGACTCCCTTCTTCCTCAGGAGTTCCTCGAAGAACGGGGTGAGNACTATCCGCGCGTNGGACGAGTGCAGGGTGCGCCTTCCCTGCAGGGCCCATCTGAGCCTCTTCAGGGCCTTCCCGGCCAATGTGGTCTTGATGTAGTCGTTGTGATATGTGGTCACCACGGGCTTCCCTGCTGACCTCGCCTTGGCTAGGGTCCTCCTGATCAGGACCGGGAGGGTGTCATGCAGGTGGACGACGTCGACGTCGGTGAGATCGAGGTCGCTCACGGAGACCAGAGGGTCTACCCCTCCGAGCACCCGGGAAGGCTGGATGCGCACGACGTCGACCCCTCCCCTGTTGAACCTCCTCTCCTCGTGGGCAGGTACGTCCGCGCACCAGACGGTGACCTTGTGTCCCCTCCTGACCAGCTCCCTGCCTATCTGCTCGACGTGCTGGTCCCCACCTCCGACGTGGGGCCAGTACCAGACGTGAGCCAGTAGGATGTGCAGTGGCCGGCTCGTGTCCATGTCCCCCGACCGAGGCCTCCGTTTGAAAACACCCGTAGTCGTGAATCGTGCCTACATCCTGATTTTAGCCCGTGTGCTGGNTCTGGGNTCGTGTTCAGACGCGTGGTACTGGCNAGGGGNCCTGTGGAAAGCTCCGGATACGGAGAGAANCATGCCGTTCTGGAGGCCCTTCTTGGTAAGGCCAAAGTTACCGGGTGGACGAAGGCATTGACGGTCGAGGGAGGCCCTGGCTCGAGAGGTCACGCGAAGAGGGTAGCGAGGGCTGCTGGCGAGGTGGGTGCGGACCTGCTGCACATCACNAGCCAGGAGGACGCGCATCTNGTGCCGAAGAAATCCTCAGTCCCTGTGGTAGTCTCTGTTCACGATCTGTTCGACCACAGGCCCAGGGCGATCGACGCCGGCGACGTGCCTGTCCCGCTTGGAAACAGGTACCCCTCCTCCTCGAGGGCCAAGCAGATCGCTNCTTGTCGNGAGGGCTTGGCCAGGGCAGACCTGCTGCTGTGCGCCTCTGAGATGACGATGCAGGACGCGAGGGAGATGTTCCCCAAATCCAGGTGCATGCTGGTGAGGGACTCGGTCGACGNCTCCTTCTGGGATCCAATTCGTAACCCCCGGGACAGATCCTTGCTCGNNGCGGACGGTGACGAGTCGAAGTGCCTACTNGTATCGGTGGGGGAGAAGGATCCGCGATGGCGTGGGCAGTTCGTGGGCGAGATCATGGCCATGGTTCCCGAGGAGGTCAGGACGGACTTGCACCTCCTAAGACTAGGGCAGGGGAAAGTGGACTGGGAGAAGGTCGCAGCTGCCTTCCAGCATGCTGAGGTCATGCTCTATCCGGGGGTATCTGTGGGATTCCGGAGCCCTCCACTGGAGGCCATGGCGTCCGGTTGCCCGGTCTTGGCCTCAATGCTACCGTTGCACGACGAAGTCCTCCCTCCGAGGTGCCTCCTACCTGCGACGGACTCCGACCAGTGGGTCTCCGCCATAATGGACGTCCATGCCGAATGGAGCAGGTCCGGGGGAGCACCCAGGCACGTTGACGACGACATTCTGGAGATTGCGAAGTCTTCTTTTGGGAGAGCAGCACATGGTAGGCTACTCTCCGAGGCGTACGATCTGGTTTGTGGCAGGTGATCAAATGAGAAACCCCTTCGATAGAGCGACAGAAATCAGCATAGCGCACCCACGGAAGGTCCTGGCGATAGGATTCGTGTCCACGCTCCTACTTTCCTCNATGGCGATGTTCCTGGAGTTCGACAATTCCGAGGACGCCTTCTTCCCCGACAACGAGACCGTGAGGCTACTCGACGAGGTGGAGAGCGAGTACCAAGCAAGCATCGACTTCGTGCGCGTGGTGGTCAGGACCGATACCGGGCTGAGCGATCCGGTTACGTGGTCCCACCTTGGGGTGGTGGAGTCGCTTCTACTGGAGAACGACAACCTCTCCTCCCACTCCTACCCACTTTTTGGAGGGAGAGCGAATAACGGGCCCGCAAGCTCCGCAATCTCGTGGATGAAGTACCAGAGCCCGGATGAGAGTCGAGGTTGGATTGACCAGCTGACCAGCGGCATCGATTTCCTTTCAGCTGCCGATGATGATAACTACTCGACAGCCAAGGAGGAGCTGCAGTCTTCCATATCTAGCGTTCCAATCCCCGTGGATGTAACNGTNNAGGAGCTTTCTNGTTGGGATTTCAGCGATACCGACGAGTGGTTGACACCCCTGATGCAAGGATCGAACATTCGTGACGAGCTCTCCGCGGTGTTACAGTCCTCCCAATCACTCNTAAGCGAGAACGAGACGAGAGCAGCCGAGCTAGAAGCTCTAAAGAGCCAGATCTCCGGGAGGATAGCGCCTCTGCTAGGCTACCAGTCTGTCGATCTGGCCTCCGCCATCTCCGGTACAATTCCGAGCGACCAAGAGGACCCAATGGCCAGCCAGGGACCCTTCCTCGTCTCCATGGCGATAACTACCGACCCAGATGACCACGATGGCATGAGCGCGGATGAGATACAGAAGGACATAGTAAAATGGGCCCAGTCAATCGAGGATGGAATNAGGGCCAACTCCGATGGCTCGTCCACCGTGTTCTCGTTCGCCCAGTTCCAGCAAGGTCAGAACGCCAACCTGGGGGCCGAACTAGCGATACTTAACTCGGCATCGCTCNTGATCCTNGGNTCCATACTCTACTTCACTTTCAGGAGCTTTNGAGACACGTTCTTCGTTCTCGGACTGACNGTCTTCGGCATACTGGCGACCTACGGGACCTCCGGGCTGCTAACTAAGATCGGTATTGAGATGACCTTCAACGCAGCCATGAACTCNATCCCGGTNCTACTNCTCGCGATAGGGGTTGACTACGGCCTNCACGTNGTNAAGAGGGTCAGAGAGGAGTATCTTGAGGAATCTGGAGACTCCACCAGCAGGGTGAGAGATCTCAGCGAAGATGCTCGTCGTAAGGCGATAAGGTCCGGAACCACATTGACATCCATAGCTCTGTTGATAGCCATATTCACGGACATGGTTGGATTCCTNTCATTCAGGCTCTCGAGTCAGCAATTCCTNGTCGTCTTCGGGACAGTCATAGCAATCGGACTGTTCTACGTATACCTGTTCAGCATAACCGCATTGCCGGCACTGATGACCCTTATCCCTCCCAAGGACATGNTTCTGGGCAAGTCAGTNACAGTGGACAAGAGTCCGCTCATTGAGAGGATCGGTAAGCTGTCTGACAGGCCCGCTCTGGCNGTGGTANTCGCCATTTTCCTCACCGCACCCATGGCTATCGGGATAGGCCAGCTCGAGGTNGGTTTCGATACCAGGGACAACTTCGATGACTCGGTTCCTGTGGTCGCTGACTTCCTACTCATTTCCGAGGAGTTCCAAAACAGTCCAGCCCCGATCTACGTGGTGGTCGAGGGTGATGTGGTCTCGGAGGAAGGCAGGCAGGCGATCGAGGGCGCTATCGGCGTACTGGTGCAGGACGAGAGGGTGACAGTGGTCATCTCCGACCTATGGTCGACGCTGGACTCCTCCAGGGGATCCAGTCCGGCCCTTTCCTCCCTCATGCTGTCTGTGGATGGCGGGGAAGAGGGCGCCTGGTCGGAACTGAGGCAGTGGCTNACATCGACCGACGAAGGCAGGGAGTTGTCCTCCGGGCTACTTTCTGAGGACGGTCAGCAGACACTGGTCTCATTCCAAGCTGCGACCTTGGACTGGTCGAGCACGAACGCCTTCGAGATCGAACTCTCAGACGCTCTTGCAACCTCCGTATTGGGATCCGGCTTCACTGCGGACCTCAGTGGCAGGTCGCTCATACTCGCGCAGATAACCTCCGATGTTGCAGAGGCAGCTATTCTATCCACTGTCATCGTCGCGGGAGTCATCCTCATGATGCTCGTGACGATTCACACATTCAGGACCAGTGACCTCCAACTCGGGATTGCCAGAGGAGTCGTCACTTGGATACCNCTGCTGGCTGTAGTGGCATGGGTATACGGGATAATGGGNTTCACAGGGTTCCAGCTGAACTCTCAGACGGTCACGATAGGGGCTCTGACGTTGGGGCTAGGGGTCGACTACGCAGTCCATCTCTCGACGAGGATAGAGGAAGAGGTGGAGAAAAACCCGGAAGGGTTGCCCTCGGAGTGGGCTACAGCTTCCATATCCACCACGGGCAGGGCTATGGCGGGAGCTGCGGTGACTACAGCCGGGGGTTTCTCCGTGCTGAACCTATCATCCCTAGTACCTCTCCAACTCTTCGGGCAGGCTTTCGTGGTGGCTATCACGCTGGCTCTCCTCGCGAGCGTGCTCCTCCTCCCATCGATATACACCAACCTGATGATGTGGGAAGTCAGGAGGTCGAGTGGAGCCTAGCATAGAAGCGAGCCTTCGACAACAACCACTTAATACCAAAATTCTGGCGAGCCACCTTATGCTCCGAGTTTCTGACCTGAAGAAAGGATTCGGTTCTGGTGCTAGAAGGCTTGAGGTCCTCAAGGGTATCAACATGGAGGTAAAGACGGGTGAGCTCGTCAGCCTGATGGGTCCCAGCGGGTGTGGGAAGAGCACCCTTCTGAACATAATAGGGGGGCTACTCGAGGCCGATTCAGGAGAAATTTCACTCGACTCATTCGACTACGGGACAAAACCCCCTAGCAGGGTAGTGGACGTCAGGAGATCCGGGGTTGGCTGGATATTCCAGGACTTCCATCTGGTTGATAGGTTGGATGCGTTGGATAACGTTGCCTTCAGTCTGGAGTTGTCNGGGATGTCCGCAAAGGAGGCTGAGACTAGGGCGATGGACGCTCTGGAGAGGGTCGGCCTTTCGGACAGGACTAACTTCATCCCGGACCAGCTCTCTGGAGGCCAACAGCAGAGAGTAGCGGTCGCAAGGGCGATATCGGGATCAAGGCCGCTGATACTCGCAGACGAGCCAACCGGAAACCTCGATGTGAAGAGCGGGGAGGATGTCATCAATCTCTTCAAGGACCTGTGCGCCAATGACGGCCTATCGGTATTGATGGTGACTCATGACCCAGTACTCGCATCGATGGCGGACAGGATGCTGTTGCTAAAGGACGGCATAACGGCAGCCTCGGACATCAGATCCGCTTGGGGGATAGAGGAGGAATGACATGAATCTTGAATCTCTTCTCACCAAGGTACTGCCGACCATGCTCCAATCATGGGTGATGCTGGCTTTCTTCATCGTCTTCGTGATCTCTGCCAAGAGATTCGGAGGGGTGCTCTACAGGCTTATCGAGCCAATAATCGTCCCGAGCAAGGGCCAGAAGCGGGACAAAACCCCATTCTCAATGACCGATATGGCCACGAACTGGTACCGGTCCTTCAGATCGAGGTGGCTCGCTGCCCCGAACAACATCTCGATGGCGATTAGCAGCGCTTGGAGAGGGAGGGAGAGGGGTCTTGCGATTTTTGCTGGGGTNTTCCTTTCCTCTCTGGTCATTACAACCGTCCTCGCNTACGCAGTGGGGCTCAACCAGGCGTTCTTCGCCTTCTCACTCGAGGGCGACGAGTTCGATGCGAAGGTCGACTTCCAGTCGGACCCAGATGGGANCTGGNCAGGCAGGACCAACGACTCCGCTGTNTGGGAATCGCTGTGTGAAGAGCTAGTGGAAATGGAAGAGTTTGCTGATTGCGGACTGGTGTTCGGGAGACAGGGGCTTCGTCTGACGAGCTTCTTCGACCCTAACTTCGCGACGCCGCAACCGCTCAACGTCGTTTCGGTCACGAGCCAAGACGGGGACTGGAGCAACGTCAGTTGGGACTTCCCNGAGGCAATCGAAAACGGGCCCCCGATAAACGACAAGCGNATANTCAGGTTCTACGGNGGAGGGGTGTGGGACGGCGAGTTGGGCGAAAGGCACGCCAAGTCGGTCATATTCGGCCAGTGGCCCTCCACCCCAGAGGACGCTGNGGCCAACAGGTCAATCGTTCTCCCTTCCAAGATAGCCAGCCAGTCAGGGGTCGTGGTCAACGACACCATAGACTCCCTTACCTTCTCATACATCACCGCGGTNTACACAGGTCTNGAGGAGATAACAGANGGAGCCCAAGAGTGCCAGACTGAAACCGATGTCTCATTCGAAGGGGAATTCCCGATTCTATTCTGCAAGGACAACATCACTGTCACGGACCTGACCATCTCGGCGATATACGAGGAAGGAGACTTCGGCAACCCAACCTTACTGTTCCACCCGATTATAGTCTCGGACTCGGTCCTCAGCAGCGCTGACACGACCACATTGATGCAAAACGACCACGGATACCTCGGCATCGCAGTGGACAGGACGGAGATACCCACCGCCTCCACTAGAGCGGCGACTGCCTGGCTGACTGATCTGAAGAGCTCTCTCGAGAGCGTTCGAGTGACTGCAGACGTGATAGACCCCTCAACCGGGGAGCCGACCGGAGAGACCGAGAGAGTCTCCGCCCCTAGGGAGTTCACCGTGGGCGAAGGTGCGAACGCAGTGGTCCTATCGATACAGTACAACGACATCATTTCCGGGACCATAACCTTCCTCAACATCTTCCTGGGAATCATCCAGGTCTTCGATTACATACTCGTGGTTCCGATAGTGGCCCTGTCTTTCGTGGTCTTGATCTACGGGTTGGTGCTGTCCTTGGAACAAAGGAGAAGGGAAGTCGCAATCCACAGAGTGATCGGAGGCACTGAGGCCACACTCTCTAGGATGATGGTCCTCGAAATATACGCGATAGGGACCGTCGCNTGGCTGCTAGGCTTCGCACTCGCTTCGGGAGCCGTAGAGGTGGTCCTGAGGGCGGTTGGATTCCTTAGGTTCACCGATGCAGGCGACATAGACGTGGATCCTGTCCTGAGTTTCGGCTCGACCTTCGTGGTCACTTTGCTCACGGTAGGACTGGCCTACTACTACGGCAAGAATAGGACCAACGACTTCCTGAGCATAGAAATCGACGAGGGAGTCAGGAGGCTGAAGAAGGAGAAGGAGCCGAATTACCTTCTGCACTGGATTCTATTCGGTATCGGTTTGCTGGCCTACGTCGAGAGCTGGATCCAGAGCAGAGGTGGCTTCTGGGTTTGGGAAGGAGGCAGGGGCGGTGGNATCATCGAGCCATTCATTCCTAACGCCATCATTCAGCTGCTGGGGCCATTCTTCCTGTGGATCGGAGGTGCATTGGTTCTCTCGAGGATCGGTGCGTCTGGCCCTCAGATCCTGAACAGGGCAATGGGTTGGTCCCCGGCCATCTCCGACATAAGGAGGGGGCTCAGTGGCTCCGGCTCGAGCCAGTCAGTAAGCAGGCTTTCCCTGATCATGCTGCTGACTTTGTCCATCGTCACTCTGGCTGCGGTCCAGGGGCACACGGGGACTCTTGTCGACGAGAGGACCACTGACGCGCAGAACGGGGCGGACCTGAAGGTACAGTTCGACTCCGGCTACACCGAACAGGAAGCGATGGCACTGGTAATGAGCTCGATCACGGACTTGGACGAAGCTGCCATAGACGACGTGAACTCAATGACCTCGGTCGGGAACATTATCGCTGCTAACAAGGCTGACGGGGGAATATACCCGGTCTGGGTGCTGTTCGACGGTCACGAGGACACCCTCTTGTGGGATGAGCAGGCGATTCCAGGTGACGATCCCAACGAGCTGGCCCAAATCCTGAGCCAAGGGGGTTACATGGCGGGTCCGGGGGCCCGAGACCAATTGGAGAGGCCCTCGAGAGGGAGCCCACTTACACTGCAATACAGCTACTTCACAGAGGGTGAGTTCGGATTACCAGTTCAAGTCGGACCATCAGAATCAGTAGTCAACTACGCTGGGAGGATCGAGTGGATACCCGGCCTATCTGCGACGGAGATCGACAACACCCTGGTAATCGGTGAGAAGACATACAACGAACTGGTTGCGAACCTCACCTCAGAGGATTACCGTTCGACAACCTGGGCCTTCGACCTATGCGACCAGACATCGGGCGACTGTGCCGGCGCCCTCGAGCTTCTGAGTGCAGACCTCAGGAGCGTGGAGGGAGTGATCANCGCGGAAGACTGGTCGAGCGCCCACGAGGGCAACGAGAGGAATGGCGGCCTGATATTCGGAACGCCTGGGCTGCTGAGCATGATGTTCGTTGTAGCAGCTCTTGCGTCGGTGGCATCAGCATTCGTGTTCCTGTCCCTGGTCCTCAGCCAGAGGAAGAGGGAGCTGGCGATACTCCAGGCCATCGGGGCGAGCCCGAACCAGGTCATACGGCTTGTCCTCTTCGAGATCATGTCGATACTCCTAGTCAGCATGGTCCTGGGGGTGTCGCTAGGACTGGCGGTCTCCGAGTCCTTCAACGGTTTCTTCGGGGTCTTCGGATTCATATTCCAGCTGTTCCTCGGACAGAGCGCACCCATCGACAGGGACCTTGTGTGGCCGTGGGCCGAGTTGGTTCTGGTCAACGGACTGGTCCTGGTAGCAGTGGTCCTCGCTCTGCTGGTGACGACGAGGAGGGCGCTCGGCGCCGACTTAGCAACCGTGTTGAAGGGGGAGTAAGTGATGGCGGAGATACTCAGGGCGGACTCACTCTACCACATTTACGAGTCGAATGCCGAAGACGGCAACGTGGTTGCACTAAGGGGGCTAAGCGTCTCGATATTGGAGGGAGAGGCGGTGGCCGTGGTGGGTCCGAGCGGATCGGGTAAGTCCACCCTACTGAAGTGCCTTGGAGCACTCATGAAGCCATCGGCCGGATCTGTAGAGCTGGCGGGCAAGAGAGTCACGAGGCTTACCGGCTCAGAGCTAGTCACACTCAGGCAGCAGACCGTCTCATTCATCTTCCAAGACGCGAACCTACTGCCACACCTCAATGCCCTCAACAACGTGGCACAGCCACTACTACACCAAGGGGAGTTGGCTAGGCCTGCGAGGAAGAAGGCCCAGGAGCTGCTTGATAGGCTGGGAGTTGGCGAAAGGGCAATGGGGATGCCCGAGCAACTATCCGGCGGGGAGCAACAGAGGGTCGCGATCGCCAGGGCACTGATCACCGATCCAAAGCTCATACTGGCCGATGAGCCAACAGGAGCTCTGGATCCCATAACCAGCAGGGAGGTTCTAGCGCTTTTCGACCAGCTCCACAAGGAAGACGATGTCGCATTCCTGCTGGTGACTCACAGCAAGGAGGTAGCAGCCTTCTGCGAGAGATCGCTCGAGTTGAGGGAAGGCAGGTTCATNGCGCAGCATGGAGTCGANGTCGACGTTGGTGATCTATCCGACTCGAGGGAGCTGATAGTGGACGACACTGGGACAATCACTCTCCCACCAGACGTCCTTCTGGAGATCGGGGGACCAGGTCGGTTCGAGCTGCCCGAGATAGGAAGAGACATGCTCAACCTGGAGAGAATCGCCGAGGATCGGGTGGACGTCGTTGCATCCGGCAGTATGAAGCTGGCAGATGTCTGCCCCGCTTGCTTCCACAGTTACGGTGACAGCGATGAGCAACTGTGCCCCGAGTGCGGATCGAGCAGGCCGATGGTTCAGGCCTGAGGCAGATTGATCCTCATCGGCTTCGCGATTCCCAGATCGGCTGGAAGATCGCGGACCTTGTCCGGTAGGGTGACGGGAATCATTTCTCGCCCGATGAGCGCCACCCTGCTCTCACTACGATCGGAAAGGACTTCTCGGCCCACAAGCGGAGCGAGCGTCTCTGAGAATTCCATCACATCGGAGTGACTGGGCATGTTGTCTATCGAGAGGTTGTTCCGGCTGTTGCCGACGAAGACGTACCCCTTGGCCTCGATGAAGTCGGGATCTGCGAGGTTGTCGAGCCTGGCGTAATCCTCGTGGAATCCCAGTGACTCGTGCTTAATGAGCGTGTGACGGCATACTGTCCGGGTGTCTAGGCTGGGGAGCAGCTCGAGCGTCTGCTCTAGCTTGTGGAAGGCGCTCTGGTCGAACTTCGGCTTGCATAGCCTGTCGAATGTCTCCTTGTTCGGCGCATCCACACTCACGTAGAGCTGGGTAGGAAGGGGATCTAGTTCCTCGATGACCTTGGGGAGGCTACCGTTCGTGACNAGGAAGGTGCTAGTGCCATGCTGGTGGCAGATGTCCAGGANCTCCCCGAGCCTTGAGTAGAGGGTTGGCTCCCCGTTGAGCGATATGGCCACGTGCTTCGGGTTCTGNGCCTCCAGCCACTTCTCCCTGTCGGCCTTTGGATTCCCTCCGTACCCAGTTAGGAGCCTCCGATGTGCCCGGACAGACTCCAAGTAGAGTTCGTATGGGTCGTCGTCTATCTTGTTCAGTGTGTCCGAGTGAGGCTCCCTCCAGCAGTAAGTACACCCCAAGTTGCAGGTGTCCACGTTGGGGGCCATCTGCATGCACCCGTGGCTCTCTATTCCGTAGAATGTGCCCTTGTAGCAGGATCTGTCGGCTATCAGNGACTGCTTGGTCCAGTGGCAGACCTTGACCCCNCCGTGATCCCCGACGAGGTGGTATCTCTGCTTGGCGAGCTTGCTTGCGATGCGGGGCTCNATCTTCGTAACCGGGGACTGGACCATGTTTCTCATCCCACCTGAGATGGCTAGTCTCCTTGAATGATTCCTTGGGTTTCGCCTAACTGTACCTTATCCCTGTCCCGTAGGCGAATATCTCAACGGCCCTGATTCCCTTCTTGGCGCTGGTTGGAGTCATCTCCGCCGTATCCAGCCTGACGTTGAGCACTTCCTCCCAACCCATTTCCTGTGCCTTCTCCCTGAGCCTCTGCTTGGCTTCTGCTCTAGCGACGGCCACTACTGAGTGAAGGATCCCGACCCTCCCTCCGACCAAGTTGTTGAACCAAGCTATCAGCAGCTGCCAATGACTAGGTGCGTAAACTATGCTGGAGTAAACAAGGCCCGTCTCTGCGACCCCTCCGACGATATGCGTGCCCCTGAGGCTTGAGAGCGGATCCCTCCCGAAGTGATCTATCGATGCCTGCTCCCTCACTACTAAACCCCTCATCCTNTTGTCCATCCTCGAGCCGCTGGTTAGCGCGCCAATCACGAACATCACGGGATAGGACACGCCCCAGATCAAACCGAAAACTACCCCAAAAAGGATNAGTGGAAGCAGGCAGAACACGAAGAGGATGTCTGCCCCTCCGACTCCTGTGTCACCGTACCAGTACTGGGCTGAGACGTTGGTGGATATTGCGAGAATCGACAGCATGACTGCCAGGGCCAGGAAGCTAGCTCTTGTTCCTCGGAAGCCCATGGGACCTCCCCCCTACTCGACCTTGACAGCGGTCCCGTAAGCNAAAAGCTCGGCGGCCCCTGCAGTCACGGCGCTTGTAGCGAAGCGAACGTTCANGATCGCATTGGCCCCTCTTGACATTGCGTCNGAGACCATNCNNGCTATGGCCTCGTTCCTTGACTCCTCNAGGAGCTCNGTGTACTTGACTAGCTCCCCGCCCATGATGTTCCTNAGNCCCTGAGTGATGTCCCTNCCGATNTTCTTNGCTCTNACTGTCGACCCACCTACGACACCTAGNTTCTGGGCNATTACCTTCCCAGCTATGGTNTCCGTATTGGTGATCATTACCCCACTAACTACATGCTGCATGGGCCCCGCTACGAGACGCGTCACTTCAACTTACTCTTGTTCGACAGTATGGAATGCTGAAGGGACCTCCAAGGAGGTAGGAGGCCTTGTCTGGTACGAGATGAGGGCTAGGCCAGCNGCTAGGGAGAACTCGCATAGAATCACACNCCCATAGGAGGCAACCGACTGGAAGACGGAGACCAGTGCCAGTTGTTCGGAGGGNATTGAGTCGTAGAAATTGTCCATCCACTCCATGGTCGTGTGTGTAATGTAGAGCTGGGAGATTGCGTGTATGGATATCCATACCCAAGCCAGCTTCAGGGCCATATCACGATCCTCGGCATTCCACATTATGATGGCCGTGGGNATCGACAACAGGAACAGCAGTGCGGAGAATGCGGCCCCAACATCCCATAGTTTCATTTCGGAAATCTGTAANATTGCCTCGAATACTGCCTCGCACTCCCCCGGGTCCGGGTCNTCGGCGCAGATATCCTCGGTATCCAAGGATTCTACCATGATTTCCAGGTAGAATCCGGAGACTGCTAGTGCGACCGCCCCTATCAGCGATGAGAATCCTAGGACTCCAATGAATATAGCCCCCCCCTTCAGCCACCATGGCGAAGGCTCGTCGGGCCTGGTGGCGGGGACTAGGAGCGTCTTGACCATGGTCGCGCGAGGAGGGGTGCGCCCAAAGGGGTTTCATTCCATTGATCCCATGGAAACCCTTTCATCCGAGCGGACCATTGTGTGGATGCACTGCCTGGANGGGTTGACTATGAATCCAAGTCTGAGGAAGTTCCTCCCGAGGATCATTCGATGCTTGAGCATTGACCTGTCCGCTAGGCAAACCTCGACATCGAAATCCCTCGATGCGATCTCGATGGTCGTCCGGATCACTGGACGGAGGGTCTCATGGCCCCCNCTGTCCCTAATCCTCCTCCACTTTATCAGAGGGCGTTCCACCCACCTTCCATCGCTTTCCATCCTGAAACGTACTCTAGTCTCGGGTTGGGACTCGATTACCTCNATTTCTGATGCGTGCAGAGTGTTTGACCANGCACCGGTATCCACTTTTGCTAGGATGGGCGCGCGCTGTAGCTCGGGGAGGCCAATCCACTCCCTCCAACCTATGATAGCGGGCCTAATCATCTGCTCACCGGGCCCTCGGCAGGCAGGTTACTATTGAATCCAACGAATACAGGGGAACGGGCGATAAATGCGCATGGAATCGTTGAAGTATGAGTCACCCCGCGTNTCCCNAATGGCACAGATTGAGACCGCGCTCAGCTACGATGACGTCCTACTCCTGCCAGCAGAGTCAGCCGTACTTCCGGCCGAGGTTTCTCTCAATACTAGGCTTACTCAAGAGATTGAGCTCAACGCCCCAATAGTTTCTGCGGCGATGGATACGGTCACCGAGGCGGAGATGGCTATCGCAATGGCGCAGAGCGGCGGTATCGGCGTCATTCACAGGAACATGTCCATTGAGGAACAGGCCGAGGAGGTAGACAAGGTCAAGCGTTTCGAATCGGGGCTCGTACTCGAGCCAGTAACCGTCGACCCAAAGATGACTGTAGGCGAACTAAGGGAGATGAAGGATCAGTACGGGTTCTCCGGCTTCCCTGTGATAAGCGAAGATGGAGGAATCGTAGGAATGGTCACGAACAGGGACATCAGATTCGTCGAGGATATTGAGACGCCCNTCGCTGAAGTAATGACTAGGGATCTAGTCACNGTCCCCGAACACGTTGATCTGGAGGATGCCAAAAGGCTACTCCACCAGCATAGAATCGAGAAGCTGGTCGTAGTGAATCCCGAAGGAGGCTTCTCGGGCCTGATCACAGTAAGGGACATAAATCGCTCTAGGGATAACCCGCTGTCCTGCAAAGACGACAGGGGAAGGCTCAGAGTCGTCGCTGCAACCGGGACTGGCGACAAAGGAGTCCTCAGGGCGCTAGCGATGCTAGAGGCAGGTGCAGATGCGATTGCCGTTGACACTGCTCACGGCCACTCTCATGGGGTTTTGGAGACGGTTAGAAAGATCAGGTCTGAAGCGGGCCCTCAGGCACAGATCATCGCTGGAAACGTTGGTACCGANGTGGCAGCGGAGGCACTGATCGATTGCGGTGCCAACGCCATAAAGGTCGGAATCGGCCCGGGCTCAATCTGTACCACTAGGATAGTGACTGGAGTGGGCGTCCCCCAGTTCTCGGCAGTCATGAGCGCAGTTAAGGCATGCTCCGAGAAAGGAGTCCCAGTCATTGCGGATGGTGGGATCAAATACAGCGGNGACATAGCCAAGGCAATCGCCTCCGGGGCAGATTGCGTTATGGTTGGTTCACTACTTGCCGGGACGGATGAGTCCCCCGGGGAGACAATACTGTACCAAGGGAGGGCATACAAGCAGTACAGAGGGATGGGTTCNCTGGGTGCTATGAGCAAGGGTTCGTCGGATCGTTATTTCCAATCATCCCAGGGAGATACGAAGAAGTACGTGCCAGAGGGAATAGAGGGCAGGGTCCCCTCGAGGGGTCCGGTCGACAACGTCCTCTATCAGCTGATGGGGGGACTGAGGAGTTCGATGGGTTACACNGGAAACGCGAACATAGAGGAAATGAAGGCGGAATGCAAATTCGTTCGCATAACAAATGCGGGACTGTCTGAGAGTCACGTCCATGATGTGGAGATCACCAGAGAGGCTCCCAACTACAGGAGGTAGCTAGGTGGAGACTATTCATCTCGGTGGTGGCTGCTTCTGGTGCATAGAGGGNGGNTTGCTTGGNCTCAGGGGCGTTCATGAAGTGGTGCCCGGATACAGTGGCGGGCATCTCGAGAATCCCACTTACGAGCAGGTATGCGGAAAAAGGACCGGTCATGCTGAGGTNGTTAGGGTGACCTTTGATCCCGACGTGATACCAAGGCCAGTCCTCCTGAGGGTGTTCCACACTTTGTTCGATCCGACCCAACTGAACAGGCAGGGCAACGACATAGGCCCCCAATACAGGAGCATTGTCCTTTTCTCAGATGAGGAGCAGAAAGAGGATGCGCTAAGAGCCATCGAAGAGGTATCTGGATACTATGAGGATCCAGTAGTCACGGAGGTCGTGCCGTTCGATGTTTTCTGGGAGGCGGAAGATTACCATCACGACTACTTCGCTCGATCCGGATCCACGAATCCGTATTGCCAGGCAGTTGTCGCACCCAAAATCGCTAAGGCGAGGAGTCTNCACGCAGATTTGTATGAGTGACGGCCCTCAACTGAGCCCCGAACCGTGGGCNTTCCATCTACTTGGCCTCATCACCCCCCTTCTGGCGATTTCAGGAAACATCCTCGGCGTATTGGAAAGCGAGATCTTCGCGGCCATGGGCGTCATCTTCGTTTGGGGGGTGGGCCCGGTCCTGGACATTGTGATGGGAGAGTCGGAGGTGCCTAGGCCTCCAAGAGATTCGGGTACGCCTTTCGAGGTACTGCTCTGGGTTCATGGGATAATGCACCTCATTGTGGTCGCATCTTTCTTCTGGTTCGCCTCNCACGAGGGATTGACCTGGTGGCTTGTNATTGGGGGCCTATCNTCCGGACTGAGTGCAGCTGCCTCGGCGACGGTGACGGCCCACGAGCTCGGCCACAAGAGGCCGAAGAGCGCCGGTTGGAGGCTGGCAAGACTTCTCCTTTTCTCGATAAACTACACTCANTTCACCACTGAGCACAACCACAACCACCACCGAAATGTCGCGACCGATGACGATCCAGCCAGCGCNAGGGCCGATGAGGGGCTGTGGTCATTCTGGCTAAGGACGATTCCAGGGCANTTCGCGTCCTCGGTGAGAATACACGACCGCAAGGGCAGGAGTGGTTTCGGGAATCCATCTTGGAGNGGTCTCGCCCTNCAGTTGGCGGTTTTNGCNTCNCTGGGGATTGCTCACTTCTACGGCCAAGAATGGGCGGCACCAGTGGCAGTGGGCTGGGTGATACTTTCTGGAATCTCCATTCTCACGCTTGAATACGTCAATTACATCAGGCACTGGGGGCTAAGAAGACCTGACGCGGACAGAAAGTTCCAGATTGAGCATGCTTGGAATACAGAGGCTCGTTGGTCGAGATGGAGTCTGATCGAGCTGACAAGGCACTCGGACCACCACCTNAGGGCCAGCGTCCCCTTCTGGAAGCTACGGCCATACGAGGGCACCCCCCAACTCAGATGGGGTTACTATGCCTCTTGGTGGCCCTGCGTCATCTCCCCAGTNTGGAAGAGGGCGATGTGGAGCAGATTACCCGATAATCAGCTGGAGAGGGCTTCCGCGCAGCGCAATTCTCAATAGTGCCAGTTAGAGCAACGCCTCCGTGGTGCCTGAAACGAGCGAGTCCAGTTCTCCAAGTACCACATCCGCACTTATCCACACTGGACTTCTTTCCGTGGGGCTGAGCAACCTTTTCTGGAAGGGCAGCGAGATCAGCGATAACCCCCAAGACAGGATACTGATAATCGCCATGGGGCTATTCTGCCTGGCGATACCATTCCAAGGCCTGTACATCCTACTCTCCAGGATGATCAGAGAGTTTGATTCCTCGGCCAAGATGATGGTTCCCGATTCCATCCTACGGCTGGCATCGAGGTGCGAAATGGTGAGCTACGGGTGCGGGATAACGGGGTTCTGCCTGATGCTCATGAGGACGTCAGTGATACTAGGGGGCATCCTGCTTTCATCTGCATTGCTNGTCATCGTCCTTGCTCGAATGGCGATGATTAGAGCCTACCAGGCAAACCAGCCCGCCTACTAGAAGGATATTCAAGCTGGCCATTGCCGGCNTGTACATGCTCGACAGGCTGATGGTGTACGGAAGTCGCGACAAGGGNGCCGATACCGGNCTCTTGACTTTGGGATTCCTCATCCTATTGNTGGTCTTCATTTCCTCGTCGGATGTATTGGAGGAATCGCAGACGCAGGAGGAGGTGGCTGCATCCAGCATCGTGCCCGATGGTGCGCTTCTCCTGTTCAGGCTATCATGCGTGGTTCTTGTCGTGATCACATTGTCATGGATAGCCTTGGATCCCAAGGGCAGTAAGGACTACCCACTCTTCTTCAAAGATCGGGAGATTAGGAGGAGGGATGTGGTCGGACCGACCAGGCTCGCTGCTTTCACGATGTGGCACTTCGCGCTGATTGGGATTACCTTCGCCACTTCCGGCTATGCTACTTGGATCCACATGTCCGGAGGGGAGGTCCCTGAGTGGATACTGCTGGCCTCGCCCATACTCTTCTCGACCGCTTTTGCTTGTGCCATTCTGGTGACATGCGTGATTACGTTCCACATAATCGGCGATAACCAAAGGAAGGGAAATCCGATTGATCACCTTTTCAGCTGGTACGAGATCGTGATGCACAACGTAAACGTCGCAATAATGGCAATATCGCTTATCCTCAATGATATGAATGTGGAGTGGAAGTACTTCGTCTTCCCTGCCGTGTTTGGGATTGTCTACGTCTTCTGGGCGGCCATATACGCCAATTTCATCTCTGGGGTCTTCATCTACGAATTCATGGACTACAGAATGGCTGGAGCCCCTGTGATCTACTTCATACTGTTCGTCCTTCAGATCTCATTCTTCTTCGTGGTCCTGGCACTGGACAGGCTTGCGGAATGGAACATTGTCGTCGGTTTTGTGACCGCCATGGGGATGACCTGGGCGATCTCNGCTCTGAAGGAACCCGTTCATGGGTAGAGCCTTTGCTGGGACCANTCCNCATCACCCCTGGTCAGCACGATCCTCTCATGCAGCCTGCTTGGCCTGCCAGACCAATACTCGACCTTTCTCGCNCTGATCGTGNATCCCCCCCAGAATGGGGGCAGTGGGACCTCAACGTTCTCGAATTCCGATTCGAAATGGTTGAATCTACCGACCAGCTCATCCCTGGACTCGAGATTCCTGCTNTGGTCTGAGGACCATGCTGCTATCCTGCTCAGGCGAGGCCTGGAGGAGTGGTAGTCTTCCACTAATTCTCTGTCCATTTCGGCAGCCCTTCCCTCTATCCTGACCTGTCTTTCCATCTCGGGCCACCAGNCCGTGACCGAGACCGAGTCATTCGATCTGATTTCCAGCGACTTGTCGCTNTCCAGATTCGTGAAGAAGCCTATGCTCTCTCCCTCNAGGTGCTTCAGTAGAACCATCCTGTTTCGAGGAGAGCCTGNTTGGTCGACCGTNGCCAGACTCATTGCATTGGGCTCTGTCACTCCAGCCTCTTTTGCNTCTAGGATCCATTCTGACAGCAGCTCAAGTGGATTCTGAGGGTCTGGAATGCTTAGTTCTCCACCATCTCTGTAGTCCTTTCTCATCTCTCTCATAGCCCTCGCTAGGGGCTCAGGCATATGTATTGGTGTCTGGGGGTACTTTGCAACTGAATGAACTAAATGTGAAAATCCCGGCTGAGGTTCATGGGATGGGCTTTCGACCTAGGGAAGATCCTGCTGACAGCTGTGATTATCTTCTCTGTGGCNCAAATCTCGGAGAGGAGTACCCTGTTGGCTGCAGTATTGGCNTCGATACCNATNGTTAGNGTCCTTTCNATGATGATGATGTTTCACGAGGGGCAGACTGCGATNGAGATCTCTTCATTCGCGAAGGACATCGTTTGGCTTTTGATCCCGTCACTGCTGATGTTCATCGTCATGCCATGGCTGATCGAGTCTAGGGACTGGGAGTTCTATCCAGCTCTAGCGGCTGGGCTGGCGACCACCGTGGCGGGTTACTTCGTCATGATTCAAACCATGGATAGGTTCGGACTTTCCACGTAGATGGTGATGTTATGTCTGTCCTAAACGTTGCAATGTTAGGTTCTGGGGAGTTGGGGAGGAAACTTGGGAAAAAAGGGGACTCAAGAGACATCGAGTCATTCGTCCACAAGGAGTCGGGAGAAGATGGCATTAGGGTCCTATCCCTGCTCAGGCCGCTCAAACACCCGGATAGCATCAGACCGTTGCTTAGTGTCCTGGGTGTAGCAAAGGCAGGTCTTTTGGAAATCAGTGAGCTCAATCCGGCAGTGGGCGAGGCGATGGTAGCCTTCGGGTGCTCAGGAATTTCCGATGGCTTCGCGATAATTTCACCTAACCAAGGGGAATGGATCGATCCGGACCAGGTCGAGATGATGCTGCAACAAGCTGGCCTAGGAGGATGGCGGATCAAACAAGGAGAGATCGATGAGCATGAGATCAGGGAGGGGCTTTTCAGAATCCAGGACGGCCTATCTGAGGACTCGGGCAGTCAGGAGGAGGCTGACCTAATACTCCCTGTGGACCAGCACTTCAATGTCAAGGGAGTGGGGCTTGTCGCAATAGGTTATGTCCAATCAGGGAGGGTATCCAAGCACGATGAGGTCGAGGTACTCCCAGCAGGGGACATTGGGGTGGTGAGATCGCTCCAGGTTATGGATGACGATGTGGAATTAGCGTCTGCGGGAGACAGGGTCGGATTGGCACTCAGAAACCTCAGAGAGCAGTCTCTCCACAGGGGATGTATGATTTGCATGCCAGGCAGTGGGGCGATGGAAAAGCACGAGTCCACTATTTTCGACCTGTCAGTTGCTCCCTTTCAAAAAAAGAGTCTGGAAATTGGCGATGTGGTGCACGCATCTTCTGACATGCAATTCGTCGTGGGAAGGGTCTCTGCAGTCGAAGGGAGCAGCCATACCGTTAACTGGGACTCCCCTCTTTGGATTAGATCGGACGGAACCTCAAGGGTACAGATCGTACAGCTGGATGCTGTGCCGATGAGAATTATGGGTGTGGCCGAGGAAATCAGGGCGATGGGTGATTAGCTGGAATCCCCTCGAATCTAGCCAAGTCTCCAAGGTATTCTGAAACCATCCTACCTAGCTTCCTCTGGTCTGTCTCCCTATGAAGGCTGACTCTCATAGAGGATGCTCCGGGAAGTCCCTTGGTGAAGGATACGGCGTGCCTCTTCAGATTCTTGTTCGGTCTGTCAGAGTATAGGTCTTCACTGAGCTCGAGATAGCGATCCCAGCACCAAAGCCGAGCGATGGCATGATCGCCGTCCCCCCATGGAGGGTCATCATTTGTCCAACCGAGGTCCCTCTTTATCTCGTAGAAGATGGATGGTCGACCGATGGCCCCCCTTCCGATCATCAGTCCCGCAGCTCCCGTGTGTTCCAGGCATTTTGACGCGGTGAGGGAGTCAGTGACGTCCCCATTTGCGATGACTGGTATCCCCACCGATTCCACGATCTCCCTTATCTGGGACCAATCTGCCTCTCCTGAGTATCGCTGCCTTAGTGTGCGACCATGGACGCATACCCTCTCAACGCCCACTTCCTCAAGCCTCCTGCAGATCTCCAAGGCAGTATTCGCACCGCTTCCGGTGCCTAGTCTCATCTTCACGGTAATGGGCACACTCGCCACCTCTATGCAAGCACTGACCATCGCTACCACCCGATCGGGGTCCCTCAGAAGCGCTGCGCCGGCGTCATTGCGGCATACCTTGGGAGCGGGGCATCCGAAGTTGATGTCGATGATGTCCGCTCTGTCCTGTAGCATCTCCACGGTCTGGGTCATCTCTTCTATCACCCCTCCGAAAATCTGCGGTATGAAAGGAGACTCCCTGCTATCGCTTTCGACCTTCAACCACGAGTATGCGTTCTTCCTCGTTAGACCGGAAGCAGCAGTGAACTCGGTCACCGTAACGTCTGCCCCACATTCCCTGGCCAGTATCCTGTAGGCCAGGTCGGTTACGCCTGCCATGGGGGCGAGAAAGAGGGAGCTCTCAGGTGGGTTCATCGTCAACTCGGAAGGGTCGTCTGATTTGAGTACGTCGAGATATCAGAACGTAGACTCCCATTCCGCGACGTCCTCAGCTAGTTCCCATTCCATATCGTTCTTCACAGTTCCACGAGACTTGAGAATCTCCCTAGATAGGAGCCAATAGATTAGTGCAAGGGATCTCCTTCCCTTGTTGTTGGCCGGAAGTGCTAGATCGACATTCCTGAGCCTGTTGTTGGCATCGCAGATAGCGACGACTGGGAGGCCGGACTTGACAGCTTCCGAGAGGGCCTGTGAGTCTGCCGCCGGATCGGTAACTAGGATGACCTCGGGCTCAGTGTAGGTCCTCAGCCTTGGATTGGTCAGGGTCCCGGGGATGAATCTCCCTACGATATGTCTGGCTCCAATTGACTGTGCGAACTTCCTGGCTGGCCTCTGTCCGTACTGTCTCGCGCTAACCACGAGGACTCTGCTGGCTTCGTAGTTGGAGAGGAAGTTTGCGACGACCCTGATCCTGGAGTCTGTCTGATTGACGTCTATGATGTGCAGACCGCTGCTGTCCTGGTGCATTGTGTCAAGGAACTCTCGCATGTCCGCTGACTTCTGGTTTGTACCGATGTGAACTGCGTGCCTTTCGTACACGTCAAGCGGGACAAGTGGTGATGTAGCCTCCGACATTCGGTTTCCTCAGCGTCGCGGCCACCTGCCTTCGGTTGATAAGCGCTGCGCAGGGGACACGCGCCGGCCCTCCTCAGTCTTCGAGGTCTGAGAGGAATGTGCATTCCTTGTCTCCGTCCTCGTTTACTTCGTGCGTCTCGGGGAAGTGAACGCATGGCTTGGTGATCGTCGCATAGAGGTCGAACGAGTCATGGAAGGATAGCTGCTCCACGGGAGTAGTTACGCCCCAACCCCTGGCCTCGACCTCCAGGGACCATGTTCCGTCTATGAAATCCAAGTTGGTCCATTCGACTCGATCTGTGTAGTCCTGTGTGGCCCTAACCTCCCAGAATGGGTCTCCTCCAGATTGCTTAGTGCCCGGCTCCCACAACCTAGCCTCCACGAACCTGACCTCATTGGTCTCGTTCCCAATCAACTCTTCCAGTGTCCCGGAGTATGGGAAACGAACGGTGAAGCTGAGGACTAGCTTCGAGACGGTCTCGTCGATTCTCACGTTGGTCTGGTTCTCGTAGACCACCGAGTTCAGCTCGGCACCAGTCTCGAAAGTCTCGGACCACCCCACGGTCTCGTCCTCATCTATGTACTCGGGGGCTTCTCTCCACCCCTCCATTATTTCCCTCTGCATCGATAGTGCCAGGCAACCGCTGCTGAGCACGCAAGCAGTCATCATCGATGCGAGGATAAGTTCCTTCCGAGGTGCGCTCATGATTTGTCGGGGAGGTTTGCACGTATTCAAACCGCTTGGTAAATGGTGCCTCTCGGTACTCATAGGGTACGTCAGCGCCTGAGCTCGGTCACCCTTCGTCGTCATTGAGGCATGCTCCCCAGTAAGGGGCCAGAAATCAAGTCTGCGATTCTAGAACCCCATGCCGCCCATGCCGCCCATGCCGCCGCCCATATCTGGCATTGCAGGAGCGTCTTGCTTGTGCTCAGGGTCATCGGCGATCAGAGTCTCGGTGGTCAAAACCAGGCCTGCGATTGACCCTGCTGACTCCAGAGCGTTCCTAGTCACCTTTGCTGGGTCTAGGATTCCAGAGTCGACCATGTTGACGTACTCGCCTGTTCTAGCATTGTAGCCGAAGTCCTCTTCCTCGTTTGAGAGAATCTTCTCGATTACTTTGTCGCCGTCTGCACCAGCGTTCTTGGAGATCTGCCTTGTAGGAGCAGCAAGTGCGTCGTATACCAGGTTGATCCCGATTGCTCGATCGCCATCGGCAGAGCCAGCGAGCTCCTTGAGGGTCTCCCTTGCCCTGAGCAAGGTAACTCCACCACCTGCAACAACACCTTCTGCCATTGCAGCTCTTGTGGCGTTTAGCGCGTCATCCACTCTGGCCTTGGTCTCTTTGACCTCCGTCTCCGTTGCGGCTCCGATCTTCAGGACCGCTACTCCCCCGGTCAGCTTCCCGACCCGCTTCTCGATCTTCTCTCTGTCCCACTTGCTGGTGGAGAGCTTTGCCTGGCCTCGAAGTAGCTCTGCTCTCTCCTCAGTGGCCTTCTTGTCACCGCCACCTCCAACGAGCGTGGTTTTGCTCTTTCCAACTATAATCCTGTCAGCACTACCTAGGCTCGAAGGTCCTTGGGCCTTCAGGTCGGCTCCCTGGTCCTTGAACAGGGGCTTCGCTCCAGTCAAGACTGCTATGTCCTCTAGCTGCTCTGCGATTTCGTCTCCGAAGCCCGGAGCCTTCACGGCTACGGCCTTGACGACCTTGCTGACTACGTTGAGGACAAGTGTGGCTAGTGCCTCTCCCTCGATGTCCTTTGCGACTATCACCAGGGGCCTCTTCTGCTGAACGCTGGCCTCCAGAGATGGGAGGAGGTCCTGGGCAGAGTTGATTGTGTGGTCCGTGAGCAGGATGAGGGGACTCTCGTGGATTGCTTCCCTCTTCTCCTTGTCGTTGATCATGTATGGGCTGATGTATCCCTTGTTGAATTCCATGCCCTCCACGACGTTTAGGGAGGTCTCTATCGATTTGGCCTCCTCTACTGTTATCACTCCCTCACGACCGACGGCATCAACAGCGTCGGCAATCAGGGTACCAATTTCCTCATCGTTGTTCGAGGCGATTGTGGCGACTTGCTTTATTGTCTCGCCAGTCTCTACCGGAACTGCCCTGCCCTTGAGGGACTCAACTACAGCCTCTATCGCTTGGTCGAACCCGGCCTTAAGCTCTACTGGGCTGGAGCCGGATTCCATATTCTCAAGTCCGTGGTGACACAGGCTCTGAGCCAGAATCGATGCAGTCGACGTCCCGTCCCCTGCATTGTCCTGTGTCTTGCTAGCGACCTCTTGGATGAGCTTTGCACCCATGTTGGCGAATGGGTCTGCTAGTTCGATATCCTTGGCGATGGTAACGCCGTCGTTGATAATCGATGGGCTTCCCCATGACTTCTCCAATACTACAGTCCTCGCTGCAGGCCCTAGGGTGACCTTCACGGCGTTCGCGACCGTGTCTATCCCCTCGAGCAGCTTCTCTCTTGCTTCCTCTCCGTAAACTATCTTCTTTGCTCCCATAGTATCACTCCGTTACCTTGGCTTGGATATCTTCCTGTTTGATCAGCAGATAGTCCTCCCCCATCCACTCCATCTGCGTCCCGCTGTACTGTCTGAAGATCACGCGATCTCCGACTGAGACGCTACTAGCGTCCGCACCTACGGCCTCGACCCTTCCGACATTCATCTTGTCGCGGGCCTCCTCCGGAAGGAGAAGACCTGAGGCGGTCTTCTCCGGGGCATTCTCCATTGCTAAAAGCACCATTTCTCCTATTGGTTCTATTCCTATTCCCACGAAGTCATCTCCAAGTGGGGCTACCCAATTTTTGGTCTATTTTAAACTCAACGAAAAAAAAGCATCGAGAAAATCCCGGAAAAATGATTAGGAAAACCAAGGATGCTCCCCGAAATGATTCCTCGGGACGTCTTCACCAGAATCTAGGAAGTGGCTGAATCCGGAGAGTACCGAATCGAGGTATCTACTCAATCTCGGCTTAATCAGGAGAGTGAAAGGTAGGTAGGAAAGAGGCTTTGGCCAACCGGCCAGTAGGTATGGGAAGACCGTGATATTAAGGCTGCACTCATCCTTTCCTAGGGACTCCAACCTCCATTTGACAAGCGACTTCGGACCACCCTCCTCCCCTATCAGGAGTTCATACCCCCTTCCGGGGGACCAGACGTGAAAGTCCCGGATGTACCGCATTCCATTGAGGTAGACCAATTCGTCAGAATGTCCCTCTTCCCCCCAGGTTATGGCTTCGTTTGACCTACAGAAGGGATGGCAGCTGTTGAGATTACCTGGCCCGCTAATCATCTCCCAAATTTCCTCTTTGCTTGCTTGGAAGGCTCTGGTTCTGGAAACTGAGTGCCTCCTAGAGTACGAATCCAGTAGAAACCCCCCTCATTTGCTCAGCCACTTAGCCAATATCGGCATGATTACTTCTGGCATTGTGACTACTCCCATGTGCCCACCCGGCACCTCTTCGACTTCTACGTTTGTCATCGATGCGGTGAGAATCGTGCAAGCCTCGAACTGGTGGGGTGGTGTCTCGGGACTGAGGGTAATCAAGGTGGGGTGTCCTATGGATTGGTAGAATGAAGGAGGCGTCCGGTCGTAGCATAGCAGCCTTACCTCGCTGAGTATCTTAGGATGGAGCCCCCTCCACATATCCTTCCTGTGTTCAGGCATAGACTTCCATGTCCCCGGGACGTTCCAATAGTCAACGAAGTCCTCCAGAAAGTCCTCCATTGCCAGTCCCTCTGTGAAGAAGGTCTCGACCACCTCACCAAACTCATTCTTCAGATCGTCGCGCTGTGTATGATGAAGACATCCCCAGACCGTCGGCTCATGGATAGCGACTCTCCTCACCGAATCAGGAAATTCCTCACATAGCCTCAGACCGATGAATCCACCATATGAGTGGCCGAGGATATCCACCTTTCCTTCCTCCTGAGCGAGCAGCTCAGAGCAAGCCAGGTAATCGATTGAAGAGTCGATTTCCCCCTGCCCGGCCCACTCTCCGGATTTAGGGTAGGACAGGTAGTGTGGGCAGATAACTCTCCTAGGACCGACCATCGGCAGGAACGCACTCCACTGCCTCGAATCTAAGCCAGTACTGCAGAGCATCAGGATAGTAGGCCCGGGTCCATCCCTCTCCAGGTAGTAGAAATCGTGCCCATCTACATTCAAAATTGGCATTGCCGCGAACTAGTGAGGGCTCGATATTAAGATCACTGTGGCCTATCCAGCCTCAATGTGCCGAATGAAGCCGATTGTTTCCGTGAGGGTTTCTATCGACATTTGCATGTCTGGAGTGAGGTCCCCCAGCTGGACTGTGACCTCCTGGTCGGTTATGATCGGTATCTGCCAAGAGGCTCCTACTCTCTGCGACTCTCTCGATAATTTGAACAGGAGCATTGCCTGCATCCTACTGAGCGTGAGGAATTCTCTAATGCCGGCCTCGTCGGCTCCCTTCACTCGGAACGCTTTGTCGAACTGATCGTTCCCCGTCTCTATGTCCTGCTCTCTACGGCGGAATATTCCGTCTCCCCAAGCGTGGGGGATGATCTCGAGACCCAGTGTCATGGGATCCCTAAGACGCACAGTCCACTTGGTGCTGTAGTAGACATTTTTTGAGGCTCCGGATGATGTACCACGGCCCCCATCACGAGATCGTTTCCTCTCGAAGCTCACGCTGCATTGGTAGCCATCCAGAGTACCGGTTATGACATTTCCATTCCAGTTGTGATCAGGGTTGTATGAGAATCCTAGTTGGTCTGCCATTTGCTCGTATCCTGCATTTATCTGGAGCCTGTGCCTTCGTAAGCCCAGTAAGCTACGAAGCCCCAGAAGGAATGGGATAGCCAAAAACAGAAGGCAGCAGAAAGCGTCTCCACTGCTTGCCATCCCGAAGCCACGTCCATTTTTTCGGTAGGAGTACTAGCAGATAACATAGCCGTCCTCGGAGTCTGATCTCATCGAGCCAAGAATGAAGGGCAAGCCTGGATAGGGAGGAGCATGAGGAAAGGCAAACCAGACTGGTGGGAGGATGCGGTTTCTCATCTTGTGGAGGATCCACTCATCGGAGGACTTGTGGACCGATTCAGGAAGGAAAGTTTGCAAGGAAAGGGAGATATCTTCCAGACTCTGGTCAGGAGCATAGTAGGACAGCAGATTTCGGTGATAGCGGCCGATTCAGTGCATGCCAGGTTGGAGGAACTTTGTGGCGCCATCACGAGGGAGTCGATCGCAGCCAAGACGCTGGAGGAGCTCACCGGCTGTGGCCTGTCCAAGCCGAAGAGCGAGTACATCCTCGGAATCGCCAACAGCGATTCGCCAATCCTTCCGGATGCCTACGAGGAGTTGGGGGACGACGAGATAATCAGACATCTCGTGAGTTTCAAGGGCATCGGGCCGTGGACTGCGGAGATGATGCTGATATTCTCATTGATGCGACCGGACGTCCTCAGCCTCGGTGATCTCGGGATCGTCAAGGGCATCCAGATGTTGGTTCCGGAAGCGCGAACCAATCGGGAAATGGAGTCGGTGGCCGAGGCTTGGAGGCCGTTTCGCAGTGCTGCGTGCTGGTTCCTATGGAGATCCTTGGACCCCGTGCCGGTTGAGTACTGATTCAGAAGGTCTTCAATTGACGGGTCCCAGTCCCCCCGGGACCCATCCAGAGATCCGGCTTGTTCCCGAGTATTTCCTCGAGGCTGGCCATGTCCTCGTCAGTGAGCCTCAATGCGACTTCGATGCAACCCATGTTGTCCTCGACCTGCTCAGGAGTCGTTGCCCCCATCAGGATCGTGGAAACGTTCGGGTTCTTGAGGCACCATGCTAATGCGAGCTGGGCAGGGGTGCAGTCGATCTTCTCCGCGTAGTCGCAGATGCGGGCTACGATCTCGAACTCGCCTCTCTGCCTGCGGTCCTCCAGATCCTCCAGCAGCCACTCGTAACCCTCCTGGGTAACTCTGGAGTCCTCGGGTATCCCATCCAGGTACTTGCCAGTCAGGAATCCTGACCTCAAGGGGCTCCAGATGGTCGTTCCAATCGAGTAAGGAGGGTTGTAAATTGGGAAGTACTCGTTCTCGAACCTGTCCCTGTGCAGCATGTTGTACTGGGGTTGCTCGAACTGAGGTGGCTCGAGTCCCTCTGACCTAGCTATCCAGAAGGCCTCAGTGATCTGCTGGGCAGACCACTCGCTGGTCCCCCATGCAGTGGCCCTCCCACTCCGGACCATCTCGGTCATCGAGCGTACGACGGTTGCGGTTGGAGTGAACGGATCTGGCCTATGGCAGAATAGGAGGTCGACGTATTCCAGCTGGAGACGNGAGAGGGATGCGTCGAGGCCCTCTCGGCAATGCTTCATCGAGAGGCCGGACTCGTTCACTCCCGGACCCCCCCAGAANGTCTTCGTNGTNATGACGAGGTCNGACCTCCTCCATAGATCGGGATCCTCNGACTGAAGATCCTTCAGCGCGATTCCGAAGATACGCTCAGCCTCNCCNTTCGGATTTCCATAAGCCTCGGCATGGTCATAGCAGTTCACCCCCGCGTTCCTGGTCATCCTCATGAGNTCCTTGGCGGTCTCCACTCCAGCCTNCCCGGANAGCCTGTCCTTGATCCCGTAGGTGGCCCAGAAACCGTAGGATAGCACGGAGACCTGGATGCCGGTGTTNCCCATCATCCTGTAATACATGTTCTCGTGAGTCATGTGCGTCCACTAATGGTCCCCTTTGAGAACCCTCGTGTCGCAGTTACTCCATATGGATACTGGCGCTTGACACCATCAGAGGTATGCCGACCCACAAGGNACAAGCTAAGTTGCACCCCAGGTTTACCGGGTTAAGGTAGGGGTCGCCAATAAACAACAGACCATTGATCGCTAAACCTNCTGCGCACATGGCCCAAGCAATGTATACCCCGATCCTCCTCCTCCTCGAGATCAAGACCCCTGCCATGACGCCCACTAACCCTATGATGATGACAAGAAGGGAAATGGCGACGAACAAGAGCCCCACCGGCTCACTCTCCGCCTCGTTGTCCCACCATCCAGGCTGGAGGACGAAATCTGCCACTACCCAGAGGAAAAACAGACCCGCTAGTGTAAGGAGCACGGAAAGGATGGAGTATGTCACGCCCACGACCGNTGGGAGGGGGCTCTTCTCGGTCGAGAATGGATTTACGACCTGGATGGAGGTGGGATTGTTCGGGGGAGGGGGAGACCACCATTCTCCCTTCTCGGAGTCCTCATCCATGTTATTGGNCGGACTTGATCTGATATTGAAAGCTCGCGGATTCACCGAGCGAGCTTCAGAGATCGGATCCTAACCCCCCCGGGAGATCGGAAGTACTCAAGTACTGGCTTCTATGTCCGGATTCATGAGCAAGAAATTCTTCGTGAAGATAGTCACTGACCCAGAGGTGGATTTGAGGAAGTGTGTGGTGGGATTGGCTTGTGCGATGCAAGCCGTGAAGGATGGACATGATGTAAGCGTGTTCTTCGCATCCAATGGTGTGAGGATGCTAAAGTCAGAGTATCTGGATGAGATTGACCGAAGCGGAGAGCTCCCACAAGGAATGATCTTCCAAATGATGAGGACAGTAACAGACGGAGCATCCTGTGTCTACTGCTCGACTGGCTCCATGGCTGCAATCGGGATAACCCCGGATAACGCCGAAGGGGTCTTGATCGATGGATTCAGTTCGTGGATGACATGGAGCGGCCCGCCCGGAGTGATCGAGCTGAGTGCAGCATCAGAGGTACAGCTGGTGTATTGATTATCAGAAGGTGATTGGCCAGTAACGGTAACATGTTTTGCCGCATTGTACCGCGGTCTACTCCCGTCGTCTTTAGCCTGTTTAGACGGTCCTTCGGTGATAAGAATTCAATGCTAGTGCTAATAGGTCGTTATTGCTTGTGTGGCATGTGGACAGTCGCAAGAGCTTGGTTGTACTATCAGCCTTGGTCCTAATCTGTCTATCCAGTTCGGGCGCCAGATCTGATCAGGTCGCTCCGGATGTCTCTATCGAGTGTGACGATGTAATCGACTCAGTTGACTCTTCACCGAGCCATCCCACCAATTCCGTCTATTTTGATTGCTTTGTGGAGAACCCATCAACCTTCACAGAGGAGATACGGCTACAGTATTCATCCTCAGAATTGGAGGTAATCGGAGAGACCATGATCGTGCTCGGACCTGGGGGTTCGACCACCNTGCAAGTGCAGGCAAGAGCTAGCATCCACAAGGAGGCTGGGCAGTACGATTCCTCCGTCACTGCGACGGTGAATCGGGTCAATGGGGTGCAGACAGGAATTCTGGCTCCCTCAGATTCTGACGACTTCTCTGTGACGGTTGATCCCTTCACGGAGTGCGATGTGTACGAAACTCCCGAAGTGGTAGAGATCGGGAGAGACAGAAGGATTGGTTTCGATGTGCTGTTGGACTGTAGTAGCAACGAGGGAGTNACAGTGAGAACAAGTTTCGTCATGATAGAGTTCGGCAAATTGGGCCCCCAAAACCCTGATCCCGTTTACTGGCCAGATGGTTTCAATGACGAGAGCCCCCCATGTGAGATCTCAACCGAGATCGGGTTTTCCACCCACTATTGCACGTTCGTCGCTAGTTCNGACTCGTCCTCNCTTTCGTCNTTGGACATTTGCTTGGCCATGCACAANGAAGGTGATGATGCTCCCGTCTTTTGTTCGTCCAACCCGATTGAGGTCCAAAAGAGCCTGTTCGGNTTTAGTTCGACGGGTTCGATTGGGATTCTGGTCCCGGCNANTTNGGTAGCCTCTCTCGCTTTGGCAGGTGTGATGTTGTGGAGAAGGGCTGGCATGAAACGATGAGTACGGTAACATATTGTGCCGCCTCCTAGAAGGATATTCTGTGAGTGGATGCCTTGACGACTTCCCGAACGAGCTAGAGCCTAGCTTCTCTTGTCTCTCGGACTCACTGTCATCAGGGCCGGCATCTGGGGTATTGATACTAGTAATTGGGATCCCACTGATAGGCATTGTCAAGTCCTATCTGAGGANGCTTCTCGATAAGGTCGACTTCGACGAGGGTCTCGAGAATTTCCTTTTCAGGAGCGCCGGAGTNGCTCTTTGGGCGATCGTTCTGCTCACTGCTGCAGACGAGTTCGGAATCAACGTGACTGGCTTAGTGGTCGGTCTGGGATTCATTGGGCTAGCTGTTGCCTTCGCGGCACAAGATACTGTGGAGAACGTAATCGCGGGAGTATTCATAATAGTGGACAGACCCTTCAGAGAAGGCGAGAGGATACTACTGCCTAAGAGCCTGGGGGGGACTTACTCGAGGTGGGGCGATGTGAACTACATTGGGCTNAGGACGACCAGGGTCCGTTCCACTGACGGGGTCCTCCTGACGATTCCGAACAAGCTGCTGACCAAAGATGCGGTGGCGAATTTCAGCCACAGCTCGGACATGGAGCTCAGAGTACGCATAAGATTGGGTCTAACTGCAACTTGGTCTAACGTCACGAAGGCCGAGGAGATTGTGAAGGACATCGCTGAAAATCATCCAGATATTGTTTCGAAGCCCAAGCCACCAGAGGTGGTCTTGAGGGGCTTCGGAGACCAGGAAATAGTGATGGAGGTGCGATACTACGTCGANAACGCACGAAAGATGAGGCCGTCAAAGTCCTTCTTCGTCACAGAGATACTGAGGAGATTTGAGGAGGAGGGGGTTACCCTAGCCTTCCCGGTAAGAGTGAATATGAACAGTGAGGTGGACCTGGGGGATCTAGGATTTTAGCCCTGAACCACGGAAGGAGTCTCGAAGCCGGACATCAATGGATTTTTGTCGGGAGCATGCCTGTAGAGCTCATGCNTCGAATGACCATAGTTACCCTGCTTTTTCTAACTGGGGTCCTCTCTGGTTGCCTCACGACGAAAGATGGTTCCCATGACGGTGAGGATTTGCCCGATACAAGTGGCCAAATTCCATACATCGAGGATGGGATTTTCAAATGCATAGACCACGAGGGTCTTTCGAGGTGCTGGCAGACCCACATTCCGGATGACCTTGATCCTACAGAATCAGTACCGCTAATCATCGATATGCACGGATACGCCTCTGACTCGACCGCTCATAGGAAGCTCTCTTCCTTCGACACAATAGCTGATGAGGAGGGCGCGATCGTGATCTACCCAGATGGGGTACTTGGGTTGAACATGGTTTGGGACCTGGAGGAAAATCAGGCTTGGAACGCCGGTTGGTGCTGTGCGCACTCGGCCAAGGAAGGCATCGACGATGTCGGTTTCATTGAGAAAATAGTGAACATCTCTGTGGGCATACACAACATCGACTCGAGTCGGATCTATGCATCAGGTTGGTCCAACGGNTGTGCGATGTCTCAAAGGCTGGCCATGGAATCGAGCCATATCTTCGCCGCTGTCGGTTGTATGGCGATGTACCTAGTTACCGAACATCTGGAGGAATACAGTCCAATCCCTGTCATGGAGGTGCACGGATTCTTGGATCAGGTAGTGCTTTACGAGACCACTGCGCTCAGCGTCCCCTTCAATGAGGACATGTGGACGAATGCCGAGGCATATGACACAGGTGCGATAGAGAATATATACGAATGGGCGGATTACAATGGATGCCCTGGCCCATTGGAGACACTCGAGCTGAATGCCCTCTACTCGATCCAAGGTTTCGAGGATTGCGAGAATGGGACTTCGATAAGGCTCATGACGATTTACGCGGCACAGCACAACCCATACTCCAACGATGTGGATGACGGCTCAATAATCGGGAGCGGGTTCATAGGAACGCAGGGTTTGGTCGAATCCAGTCACATAGTGTGGGACTTCATTAGCCAATACTCCAAGGACGACGGGTCGGCCACTGCTTCCCACACAGCACTTGTCTACTGAGTCTAGCAGGATTAGGCAGCGATTGTGTTTCGTTTCCCAAATGCACCAGATTCTCAATGTAATATACATATTTTGAAATACGAAACGGATTGCTAGGGGATTAAGGTGACTAAGATGAAAGGACAGATAGCAAATATAGGATTAGCAGCGAGTGCGATATCGATTATAGCATCGATCTACATATACACTACCCACGATGGCGGAAATACCGATTTGGGGATTTTCGTAGGTTTGTGGGCCCCGACACTGATCCTGTTCTCACAAGAAATNGACAAGATGATGAACGGCGAATAGAGTAACATTACCCCCTGNTCAGGCAAGATTAATGTCTTAANTGGCCATGGTTGGACCATGTCAGAGGAGAACCTGCTGTCCATAGCGGGTCTTCTCTCATTCTTCCTGGGGACGATTTCACTCTACATCGTCCACAGATCAAATCACCTAAAATGGAACGAGAAGGCAGCTGGGTACATACTGGCATGGATTTTTCTATCCAAATCAATAGCTTACCCATGCGATGCCTACGTGCTGCAAATCACGGAAGGTGGGACGCTGCTTGTCCCGCCCTGGGAGTATTTCTACTCACTATCAATGCTTAGCAACATGCTGTTCATGCCACTTTGCTTCCTCCTTTCGCTGGTATTCCCCGTCTCGGTACTAAGGACTAGGAGACAGCTGAAGATCGGCATCTCGGTGTTCGTTCTACTAGTTCTATACAGGGTGACGGTTTTCGTTTCCGTGGGAGTCAACTCACTGGAGCTGGTGGG
>PAVV01000025.1 GCA_002713185.1 Methanobacteriota archaeon
GCGAAGTCGTAGTAGCCATTGCTGCCGTATCCGTAGTAGTCGTATTCGTAGATGCCTAGGCTCGGGGTGACTAGGTAGATGTACCCCGATCCATCGCCGTAAGAGTCGCTGACATAGATGGTCAGGTCCTGAGCGTCGAAGCAATCGTGCAGCTGTCCTGCAGAGCTTGTTGGGGAGAAGGACGTGATGGACGATCCGCTCCCGTCGTAAACGAAGACAGTAAGCTCGTAGTAATAAGAGTCCCAATCCACGTAGAAGCAGAACTGGGGCGTCACGCCGCTGTTGTCGAAGTCGTTGTCGAGATCAAGAACCAGGTCAGTGGTGCAGTTGTCCAGAATTGTGTCTGGTCGTGCGTCACCGTCACTGTCCAACGACGCGCAAGCGTCGAACGGGAAGTCGTCCGCTGAGTCAAGCACGCCATCGTCGTCGTCGTCGGTGTCCAGGTAGTCGCAGTCACCGTCGCCGTCGTTGTCGGCCGGGGTGGTCAGGTTGCTGGACTCGTCTCCGCCGTCTCCGACGCAGTTGGTCTCCTCGTCGTCGTTCGAGTATCCGTCGCCGTCCATGTCATCGTCCTGCGGGTCGCCGATGCCGTCGTTGTCGTCGTCGTAGTCCGCGTTGTTGCCCCATCCGTCTCCGTCGTTGTCGGCGGTCTCGGCTGGGCTCAGCGGGAACGAGTCGTTGGCGTCCTCCACTCCGTCGCCTGGGTAGAAGTCGTATGACTGAGACCCGAGGCCGGTGAATGTGCCGCATGTAGCGGTAGTGCCGTCGGCTAGAACCGTTCCGTTAGCGTGCGGGCAGGTGTCGTCGTCCGCGTCTGCGTTGTCCCCGACGCCGTCGCCGTCGTTGTCTGCCCAGTCCGTGCCGTCGCTTGGGAAGGCATCGTCCGCGTTCAGGTAGCCGTCGCCGTCCATGTCGCTGTCGCCGTTGTCTCCGACCCCGTCGCCGTCCATGTCGGTCTGCTCGCTGGGGTCCGCGTCATGGGTGTCTGTGAAGTCGCCCACGCCGTCTCCATCGCAGTCGATGGTGATCGTGCAGTCTATCCCGTCTGCGTTACCGTCGTCGTCCAGGTCGAGCGCCGATCCGTCGGCCTCGTCCACGTCTAGCACTCCGTCGCCGTCGTCATCGTCGTCGACCCCTGCGTCGCAGAGGGTGTCAGAGTCCGTGTCGGTCGGGACCGAGTCGTTGTCGAGGTGGTCGGTTCCGCATATTCCCTCGTCGGTGTCGCTGAAGCCGTCGCCGTCGTCATCGTCGTCGAGGCTGGTTCCCCAGCCGCTCGTCGATGGAACGACGAACTCGATCAAGTAAGAGTCACCAGGAGTGTATGATCCGTATGTGGCCGTGGCTGCTGTACCCCCATCTCCCCAGCTGTCTGTCACAGTAAGGGTCCACTCGCCTGGAGCTGCGGCAGTGTAGGTGTACGTGTCGGTACCCCAGTTGCCGGCAGTTATGGCTAGCGTCTCGAGCGTACCGTCAGGATGGAGCAGAGTTGCGCCTGCTTCGCTGGCCCACGAGTCGTAAGACAGCGAGATGACCAGGTCGAGCCCCTCGTCTGGTAGTATGAAAGTGCACACGTGCGTGTTCCAGGAGGCCGGGCTGTCGGGCATGTCGCAGCCGTAGTTGCCGTAGCTCTCGATGAGCAGGTTGGGGAAGGTGTCCGCCAATCCGTCACCATCGGTGTCGTCCCATGCCTCTGGGTCGTCGTCGAATGCATCGAGGTCGTCGGTGACGCCGTCTCCGTCGCAGTCCACCAGGCGGCTGCAGTCGTAGGATACGTTTCCGATGGTCTCGTTCCCATCGTCGATGCCTGGGCCTAGGCCGCTGGCGTTAGTGACGAATGTGATCTCGTCGGCATCGAGTACCGTGTCGTTGTCGTCATCGGTGTCGGCATTGTCGCCGACTCCGTCTCCGTCCAAGTCCACGGTCTCAGTGGAGTCCTCTGGGAAGGCGTCGGTGTTGTTTCCGACCCCATCGCCGTCTGTGTCAGTGTCCTCNGNNGNNTCGTNGTCGAANGCNTCNGCATTGTCGCCNGTGCCATCGCCGTCCGCGTCAGNAGACTCGTTNTCGTCGGTTGGGAAGNCATCGGCGTTGTCGCCGACTCCGTCTCCGTCCGTGTCCAGAGTCTCGTTCTCGTCNGATGGGAAGGCATCGGCATTGTCGCCGACTCCGTCTCCGTCCGTGTCCANAGTCTCGTTCTCGTCCGATGGGAAGGCATCGGCGTTGTCGCCTGTGCCGTCTCCGTCGGTGTCCGTGTCCTCTGTCGCGTCCGATGGGAAGGCGTCTGTGTTGTCGCCGACCCCATCGCCGTCTGTGTCCGTGTCCTCGGTGTCGTCGTTGTCGAAGGCATCCAGGTCGTCGGTGGTGTTGTCACCATCGCAATCGGTCGAGAGCTGGCATCCGGATTCCTCGTCAGCGTCTAGCACTCCGTCGCCGTCGTCATCGTCATCGATCCCGTCATGGAGGCCGTCGACATCGCTGTCGATGTCCATGTCGTATGCGGTCACCGCGATGTCCCCGGCCGTGGAGGTCGAGAACACGGTGTCGTCACCGGAGATCGCGTGAGTGATCGTGGCAACGGTGTCGTTGCCATCGTCATCCGATGCTGCGGAGACGTAGACCCACTGAGTCATGTCCCAGTTCGCCTTCGTGAACTTGAGGTACGAAGGATCTAGCGATATGCCAGCGGCATCGGACGAGGGTGTGATGACTAGTACGCCATCAGGAGCCTCGTCCAGGGTCACTGAGTACCACTCTTCCCAACCCCCCTCGTCTATCGTGAGGTTGGCAACGTCAGTGCTTATCGAAGCACGCATTGCCTTGGCTTCATCTCGTAGTTCTGTGGCTTCTGGCACCATCGGCATGAGAGCCGCAGCTATCATCACCGAGACCATCAGCAGTGTTCTTGCTGTTTGTGTCACGTTTCTCATTGTATCAGTCCTCCTCTACATCGTCGTCGTCATCAGATGTCTCATCGTCCTCGAAGTCAAAGTCCTCGAAGTCCTCTGTGTAGTCCTCGGCCTCGTCCTCGGCCCCCTTGCCAGCGTTCCTGTTCATCTGGAGCAGACCGTATCCGGCAGCCCCTATCGCAGCGACTATCCCCAGGTATGGGGCTGGGTCGTAGCTGACCTTGTCGATTAGTGTGATTGGGTTAGCGTTGTCGCCAAGCTCGTCCTCGTTGGCGTCGAACCACTCTGTGGAGTCGCGTGGGAAACGGTCCTCGTCGTCCTCCGCGCACTCGACGTACGTAAGCGTGGATGCCGATCCTAGTCCCGTGTTTACACAGGCTGGGTCGGGGTATCCGTCGTTGTCGTCGTCTGGGTCGTTCGCATCGCAGATTCCGTCACCATCATGATCGGACGGTGTGTCTGATGCGACGTCCTTGTTTCCTCCTCCGCCAGCGTTGCTGCATGCTATCTCCGAGGAGTCTAGCCATCCGTCGCCGTCGTCGTCGTTGCACTCGTTGACGCCCATGCCCTCGCACTGAGGGTTCAGGACCGTTACGACCGCTTCCGTCCTCTCGAGATAGTTGTTGGGGAAGTCGTCGTCGAGGTCGATCACGCCGTCGTTGTCGTCGTCACCGTCGTTGAAGTCGCACTCCCCGTCCCTGTCGTTGTCTGTTGGGACTGTCATGGTGTCGTAGGCCTGGTTGTCAGGCACTGCGTAGCAGCTAGCCTCGTCGACGTCCGACCATCCGTCGCCGTCGTCGTCATCGTCCAGGAAGTCGCCTATGCCGTCTCCATCGAAGTCCGCCTGCTCCTCTGAGTTGTAGGGGAACGCGTCATCCAGATCGAGCACTCCGTCACCGTCGTCGTCGGTGTCCACGAGGTCGCAGATTCCGTCGCCGTCGTTGTCATCCGGCACAGCTGCTGAGTCCAGCTCCTGTCCGGATGGTATAGCGTAGCACCTTAGCTCGTCCTGGTCCGACCATCCGTCGCCGTCATCGTCCACGTCGGTGTTGTCGCCCACTGTGTCGCCGTCGGTGTCTAACCACTCGTTGGCGTCGTGGGGGAAGGCGTCCGTTGCTCCGGGGCAGTTCCCGGCGATTCCCAGGTCTCCCAGTCCTCCGTTCTCCGGGCTGAAGTAATTCAGCCCCTCTATCGTCGAGGAGTTCTGGGCGTGGGACCAATCGCTCAGGTCGCATGAGTCCCACCATCCGTCGTTGTCGTCGTCCATGTCCCTGTTGTCTCCCTGGCCGTCTGCGTCTGCATCGCTCCATTCGCTGGAGTCGTACGGCCACAGGTCAAGCAGGATACCGTTCTCATCGACTGCTGGGTCACCGTTCTCGTCGGTGTCGTTGTAGCCGTCGTTGTCATCGTCTGGATCAAGTGCGTCGCACTGTCCGTTGGAGTAGCCGCCTAGGCTCATGTCCAGTGTGCTGTCTACTGGGACCTCGGCCTGGTTATGTGGATCGCTGCCGCATAGTATCTCGTAGGCGTCCTCGTGGCCATCGTCATCGTCGTCCAAGTCCTCCACTAGGTCTGTGGTGCAGTCCGCTAGGATTGAGTCGGGGTCTCCGTCTCCGTCCGTATCGGTGTCTGCGCACTCATCGAAGTCGAAGGCATCGCTCTCGTCGTCGGTGCCGTCGTTGTCTCCGTCGGGATCGAGGATCGTATCCGCCGCTGGGTGCTCCACGTCGGACTCCTCTGTGATGTCGCAAAGGCCGTCACCGTCGTAGTCTGTCGGTGTGACGTTCGCTTGCATGTCGGCCATGCTGTTGGCTCCCAGGCACACCTGCTCCTCGATGTTCGTCCAGTTGTCGCCGTCCATGTCGGGATCGACCGAGTCGTCTATCCCGTCTCCGTCCATGTCCGCGTTGCCGTCTGGGTCGCCTGGCATCTCGTCCAGGTCATTGCCCACTCCGTCGCCATCGATGTCGTCATCGAGGGAATCGCAGATGCCATCGCCATCCAGGTCGGATGGTGTGCTGTTGGCGTCGTTCGGATCCGTCCCGCAGTCGTACTCGAGCTGATCTAGCCAACCGTCGCCATCCGCGTCCAGTGTGAAGAACGTCACGTTGATCGTGTAAGCGTCACCATCGTCGTCGTATCCGTACCAGTTGTGCGCGGAGATTCCGAAGATGCTGTCTGTGGGCGATGCGTAGTTGCTCGTGTTGTACGTGAAGGAGCTGCCTATACCGGGCGCTCCTAGGTAGAAGTCCTGACCGGTTGAGTCCCATCCGTAGAAGAACCAGTATGCGTCACAAGGCTCTCCGTAGTTCGTCTCCTCGTCGCAGGTGAATTCCATCTCCATCCCGTGGTTTGCTGGGACCTGGAAGTAGAACAGATCGGTGATGTCGATTCCACCATGGGACCATCCTTCCCACTTCAGGGTGCTCTCGTTGGAGAGGGTGTCGATCTGTGTCTGGTTCATGTGGTCGTTGACCATCACTGCCGTCGCGAATCCAGGTCCGGCGTCTCTGCCGGAGTTGGCATCGTTCTGGTCCCCTCCCTCCAATGAGGATAGAGGGTGGAAGGTGATGTTCATCGTGTAGTCCTGGTCTGAGGCCGAAAATCCTCCAACTCTGACGTATAGCCACCCCGGCGTGTCCATCACGCCTCCCTGTGCTGCGGGAATTCCGGATGAGTTGTGGAATGAGCCCACTGGCCATAGGCCGGAGATCTGAGTGAGCTCGTCGGTGCCGTAACCTGCGTACTGCTCTACGAAGTAGGCTGGGTTGGCAGGTGTAGTCGACCAGCTGCACCACAGGTGCTGCTGCTGGCACATGAACATGTACAGGTAGTTGTACACTCCAGAGTTGTCAGATCCATCCCCGTCGGGGTCCATGTCGTAGTCTATCTGGACGTAGTGCCCCTCTGGGACCGCGATGGAGTAGTAGTCCCATGGGTCCCACACGCCGTCTATCCATCCCGAGCAAATTCCTCCAGCCCAGTAGTCGCGAACCGTTCCGTTCTCGTGGTATGGGTTCAGGTCGGCTTGGGTGCTCTCGTTCGTGAAAGTGTGGTCGTCCCATGAGTTCCCGTAGATTAGGTCTGCCGCGTCTCCGTTCGGGTATGTGCCCGCGAGTCCGCAGTCGTCCTGGTTGTCACCGGGTGCTAGCCCTGGGGTCAGCAGTGTTATTGTGACCTCGTACTCGCCAGCTCCGCGATCGGTCCAGACCCTGATGTAGAGGTCCTGACCCGCGTCGTCGTATTGCGAGTAGGCGCACTCCGGGTTGTCACTGTAGGATGAGGCCACGAAGGACATCCATCCCCAGGTCGGGTTGACGTAGTAGATGTTCAGGTCTATGTCGTTCTGGCCTGGGAAATCCACGCAGACGCCCATGACGTAGTTCTCCGGCATGTATATCTTGTAGTAGTCGTAGTCGTCCCACTCGTCGTGCCCATATCCATCGAAGGACTGGTTAGCCGTCGAGAGGTTGATCGAGTCCTGGTAGATGTTACCAGCGTCGAGGCAGCCGTCAGCTGGGGCCATGCCCGCGTCGTTCTGGCAGTTTAGCTCGGGTGGCATCTCTGTCGCATTGTACATCGAGAAGGTCACTGTGTAGTTGCTCTCGTAGTCCTCGTTCATGTCATTTAGGAGGAGCCTCAGTAGTACCGTTGAATCTACTCCGAGGTCGTTGGCCCAAGAGAATGACTCGTTTGTGGCCACTGCCTGGGGGTGGAACCCGTACGAGGAGGACATGAAGGAGTTGAATCCGCTGGATGTTACCATGTACATTCCGAAGGATATGTCGCCCTCTATCTCGATGGTGTCGTTGAAGTTGGAGTCTATGCCCTCTGGCCACTCCAGCATTGCCCACATCCCCATTCCGGCTGGGACTGTGATCTGGTACCAGTCAGCAGTGTCGTATCCTGCGCACATCATTCCTCCGAAAGCGCCGGACCAGGTGCCGTCACCATTGTCGCTTGCTGTTCCAGTGACGTCGTTCGCCTCGTCCTCTGGTGACCAAGAGCCGCCGGCAGCATCGTTTGTGAGTGTGTAGTCACCCTCGCCAATTGCAGCTCCATCGTCCTGATAGAAGCAAGGTGGGGGGGCTCCGGGCTGAGTTTGGTATTCTAGGCTGTAGCCTGCGGAGACGCCGGCATAATGCCTCACCTCAGCGAAGAGTAGCATTCCCTCGCCCAACTGCCCTAGGTCAACGAACTCTGGCTGATCATAGTATGACGCCGCGATCAGTCCTGTGAGCGTGTCCGTAGCGGGATCGTAGTCCGTGTAGACCCTGAGGTCTAGATCGGCGCTGTTGTCCCAGTGCAGGGTCAGGTTGGCGAAGTAGGTTTCTGGCACCCATACAGCGTATATGTCCGAGTCGTCTCCGGTGGAACCGACGTGACCAGCTGCTGAGTCCTCGTAAGTGAACTCGTCCACGGATAGCCTGCCGCTGAAGTTGCCTATCGACTGTCCGATAACCAGTCCGACTCCTCCGTCGCCGAAGGTGTCCTGCTTCTCGACTGTGTACTCGCCGGATTGGTTGTACGTGGCGAGCCACCCCTCGAAGTAGTCTGGTAGGGCGAAGTTGTCCGTCGAGCCATCTGGAAGAGTGACTGTGACCGAGCTCTCGGGTGTGCACCATACGTCGCAGTAGGTGATAACGAGATCTGCGGAGTCTCCCTCGTCCAGCTCGAATGTGTCTGACTGATAGCTCCATGATGCCGGCTCGTCTGGCATGTCGAGTAGGATGTTGTACTGTGGGGACGTTACGTCTCCCCTCAGGCCGCCATCACCAGTCCAAATTGAGATGTTCATAGTGTAGTCCTGGATCGGCTGGTTGTAGACCTCATATCCGAACACCCAGATTAGTACTGGGTCGCCCTGGACATCCTGAGGCCATGTGTATCCGCCGTAGTTGTACTGGAAACCGGGACAGTCGTGCTCCCCGTCAGAGGACATTCCGACGTATCCAGCTGCACCGCTTGAACCGGCATAGCACCTGCCCCAGGATCCTGCGCTCGAACCGGTCATTGACCCGTCAGCGGGACCAATCCCCACTCCGAAGTCGTTCCCGGTACCGTTCCAGGCTACTGTGACAGAGAAACCGTATCCCATAGGCAGGTCTAGGAGATAGACGTCATTGCAGACCGCATCTGCATTGTAGTTGCAGAGGCCCGTCCCGTTCATCAGACCGTAGTAGGTGTTGGTTTCATCGCCGGCCATGGCGAAGTCATCAGTGAGGTTCATCGATGCTGAGGTATTGGCTCCAGCATCTATTCCTCGGCATGCGTCGTAGCCGTAGCAGTTTGCGCTACCGGGCTGCGGCGCTGTCTCGGTCCTTTCCTGAGCCCTATCTAGCTCCAGGGGGGCATCTAGGCCACCTGCAAGCGGCAGGCAGACCGAGACAATCATTAGCAGTGTCAGATTTACTGATCGTGTTGCATTTTCATTCATAGGCGTCACTTAGTGACTATCACGACTTGTATCAAATATAAAAGTCTCTCAAAATGCTCATCTTTGTTTATTTTCACAAAACCGGAAAAATATTCGTATATTGTTACTAATCATGGAAAAATTAACCGAAAAATATCATTATATTGTTAAATTATTGTTGTAAAATGGAAAATATTCTAATTATCTATTTTCAGATATTTTAGTAAAAAAAACGCACAAGGTGCAAAAAGTACACTAATATGGAATTTATTCCTACCATTCCTCGTAGGAATCGCCCTCGTCTTCGTCGTAGGAGTCCCAGAGCTCCTCCTCTGACATTCCTTCTTCTACCATACCCCTCCGGCTGAGGAAGAATGCCACTGATCCTGCCAGGAGTGCTGAAATTACGCCTAGACCCATGATTGACGCTACGGGGTTCAGGCGCATGTGATCCATGGCTGAGAGGGGGAACTCGTTGTCTCCCTTTCCATCGGAGTTCCTGTCGACCCATTCGTCTTGGTCATAGGGGAAGGAGTCCTCCAAGTCGGACCAACCGTCATTGTCGTCGTCCGGGTCTATGAGGTCGCAAGTACCATCTCCATCGAAATCGTCGGGCACCGAGGAGTTAGACAGGGGGGATGTGTCACAGATCAGCTCTGTGGTGTCCGGCCAATTGTCATTGTCGTCATCAGTGTCGGCACCGTCTCCTTTCTTGTCTCCATCGGTATCCTTGGTCTCGGTGGGATCGAATGGGAATGCGTCATCGAAGTCTAGGACCAAGTCATTGTCATCGTCATCATCAAGGTTGTCGCAGATCCTGTCTCCGTCGAAGTCGTCAGGGATGGAGGTGGAGTCTCTTGGGTCCGTACCGCAAATGCTGAGCTCCACAGAGTCGTCCCACCCATCGCCATCGTCGTCTGGGTCTGAGTTTGATCCCAGGTTGTCCTGATCGAGATCGTCCCACTCATTAGGGTCGAACGGGAATGAGTCTACTGTGTCGTTCCAGGCGTCATTGTCGTCATCTGGGTCAATCACGTCACAGATCCCGTCCGAGTCGGCATCATCCGGGGATGACTGCATGAGGAAGGGGTTTGTCCCGCAATCCTCCTCGTCGGCGTCGAACCACCCGTCATTGTCGTCATCGGGATCGGAGTTGTCTCCTGTCATGTCTCCGTCGTTGTCGGTCCACTCTGTGGGATCTAGGGGGAACAGGTCGTAAACGTCAGGATACCCGTCATTGTCGTCATCGGGGTCTGCATTGTCCCCGAAACCGTCCCCGTCGGTGTCCACGCTCTCTTCTGATGAGTCGGGGAAAGCGTCCAGGTCGTTTCCTACTCCATCGCCATCGATATCGTCGTCCAACTCATCACAAACTCCGTCAGCATCTGTGTCTGCGGGTATGGAGGTCCCGTCGAGCGGGTCCGAGAGGCAATCCTCCTCAACTCCGTCGTAGTAGCCATCACCGTCATCATCCCCATCGGAGTTGTCCCCGATTCCATCAGAGTCCGTGTCATTCCATTCGGTAGGGTCGTAATCATCGAAATCCTCGAAGTTTCCGTAACCATCGCCATCGATATCGTCGTCTTGTATGTCGCAGACTCCATCTGAATCGAGATCGTCTGGAACCGAGGTGGAGTCGTTGTGGTCGGTTCCGCAGAAGTACTCCTCTGTGTCCGTCCAGCCGTCGTTGTCGTCGTCCTCGTCTGCGTTGTCCCCGATCCCGTCTCCGTCGCTATCGGTCGTTTCGTTGGCATCCTCAGGGAATGTGTCATTAGAGTTGTCGACTCCATCGCCATCGATATCCTCGTCCAGAGGGTCGCAAATTCCATCCGCGTCCGTATCAGAGGGTGTGCTGTTATTATCGAAGGGATCGGAGCCGCAGGAGTACTCGACCTCGTCGTAGAAGCCGTCGCCATCCGCATCCAGATTGAATATCCACATCGATAGGTTGTATTCCTCGGCCCCATCAAGAGCATACACGGAAATTATGGCGTTGCTCCCCCCCAGGTATGTACCGGTTCCGATTGTGGAGACGTTCTGGGTGAGCGAGTAGTAGTCTGAGTCAACCAGGTTGTTGGCACTGTCGTAAAGCTGTAGCGCTAGCCATTGGGAGTTGCCATATCCCGGGGATAGCTCTGCGGAGATTCCGTGGTCTGCCGGGATGTAGACTTCGTAGTAGTCGTAGGCGTCTGAGCCGCTGTCCACGTATCCCGGCCACATCGAGTATCCCGTGCTCGCATTGTACAGAGGGGTGGCGGTGGAAGAGTCGTTGCCTGCGTCCCCCCCGGAGTAAGCATCGTTCTGGTTCAAACCGGGAACGGATGACTGGTTGATGAATAGGATTTCCAGAGTGTAGTTACCCTCCCCCCCGCCCGAACCAAACCAAGACTGGTACGACTCAACTTGGATGTACACTGTCGTGCCACTGACGTTGGTCGCTCCGCTCTGGACGCTCTCGGGGTTGTCATTGAAACTCGAGTCGATCTGTGTCTGGCCTTGGTCATACAGGTAGAGGTCGAAGTCGTTGGCAGAGTTGTTCCATGATAGATTGGCCTGGATTGCGTACCCAGATGGGACCTGTATGGAGTAGAAGTCGTTCGAGTCCATGGAGTCGGAAATCCAACCCCCGTAGGTGCCATTGTCGATAGGCAGTACGAACGAGGAGGTTATGTCATTTCCCACATCTCCACCCGAGTTAGCATCATTCTGGTTGTANGCAGGGCTNTCAGAAAGGTTGCCCATCCCTATAGTCAGGTTGTANGANACATCTGTCCCGCTCCAAGCGCTGACCCTGTAGTAGACCGTGGTNCCCCCTATGGCCGAGGAGTTCCCGGAAACCGCCTCGGGGTTCGAGCTCCATGAGGAGTCTAGCGTACTCTGATTGGAGTCATAGAGAACGAGGTCGAGGTCTGCAGAGGAGTTGTTCCAGGACATTGATGCCCATGTTGTCCAGTTGGAGGGAACATAGACCGAGTAGAAGTCATAGTCGTCCCATGTCTCGTCGACCCACCCAGGTATGGTCGTGATGTTGCCAGTCATGTTAATCTGCAGTGCGTTGCTGACCGAGTTTCCCGCATCGCTACCTGATCGGGCGTCATCCTGGTTCGAGCCAGGTTGCCCCGAGGTTGAGAAGAAGCTGATGTCTAATGAGTAGTTGCCCTCGTCAGTTCCGGAATACACCCTGATGTAGACGTACCCTCCCCCGACGTTTGTACCATTGCTGGTTACCTCAAATGGGGCACTGTAGTCGTAGTTGATGTAGTAAGTGGCAGTAGACTCGATGAGGGATAGCTGCGAGCTGCCGGTGGCGTTGGGGAAGCTCATGGTTACTAATACCCCGTTTCCATTGGGCACCGTAATGTTGTACCAGTCGTAAGTGTCGTATGAGTCTGAAATCCATCCGTCCAGAGTCTGGTTGGATGAGTTGAGGGGAAGTGAGGAGGAAGCAGAGATTCCTGCATCACCTCCGGAGTTCGCATCGTTCTGCTGTGGGGACTGGTCAGGGAATATCCAGACCTGCATAGTGTATTGTCCCGATCCGGAGTACAGCCTGATTTCTATGTATACGGTTGTTCCACCCACTGAGGTTCCGTTTGTCGAGGCCTCCTCGTAGGACTGGGTGGTGTAGCTGTAGTCGATCAGTGTCCCGGATGAGTCGTATACATATGGGTCGAAGTCAGCTGATGATGGAGATGTCAGGCCGACGGTCATTGCTGAGCCGTTGGGGACGGAAATTGAGTAGAAATCCTCTGTGTCGGTTGAAGAGAGGTTGCCGTAGTATGTGGAATTTGAAGCAGGCAGTTGTGTCGCCGTGCTGGTCGAGCTCCCGGCATCCGATCCGGAACCTGCATCATTAGCGGCGGTTGACAGCGAGAACGAGGCCACAATGAGAATCGCGACAATCAGCCGGCTGGCGCTTCGCCCTCTGCTCATATGATTACCCGTGAGCCCGAGAGTATTGAATGTTAGTGAAAAACGGTGTAGAAAATGCACCGCATGCGAGTGATGCGATTAGTAGGAGTAGAAACCATGTCCTGATTTTCTCCCAAGCGATCCATCGTCGACCATCTCTACGAGAAGTGCAGCGGGAGCGTATTTCTCATCACCCAGACCCATCCTAAGTACGTTCATTATGTGCAATACAGTATCCAATCCTATTAGGTCCGCTAGGGCCAGAGGCCCGATCGGGTGGTTCATCCCCAGTTTCATGATGCCGTCTATTGCTTCCGGTTCGGCCACCCCCTCTTGGAGGGTAAGTATGGCCTCGTTTATCATTGGCATCAGGATTCTGTTGCTTACGAAGCCGGGAGAGTCCTGACACGACAGGGGGATCTTGCCCATCTGTTCTGATACCGTGATAACTCCCGATGTCACTTCCTCGGAAGTCTCCCTCCCGTTTATGACCTCGACCAGCTTCATTATCGGTACTGGATTCATGAAATGCATCCCTATTACTCGATCTGGTCGGTTGGTTTTACCTGCTATTTCACTTATTGAGATGCTTGATGTATTGCTGGCTAATATTGTTGTTGGCTTGCATATCTCATCAAGATCTCTAAATGTGGAGAATTTCAGCTCAGGAACCTCGGGAATGGCCTCAACTACCAAATCGCACTCCGCAAGGCTAACGAGTGCGGTCGACGTAGTAACAAGGGAGATGGCGGAGTCTGCGTCATCCTGTGAAATCTTCTCTTTGGATACCAGTCGGCCCAGGGAGTTTCTGATGGCGCCGATCCCTCTCTCTAGGAATTGCTCATTTATGTCTACCATTGTGACATTGAAGCCGCTGCATGCGGCTACCTGAGAGATTCCATTGCCCATCTGCCCGGAGCCCACTACTCCAATTGAACGGATATTCATAGTCCGCCCAATACCAACAACGAAATTAGTTTTGGCATTTGTAGATCAGGGGTGAACCTTGTTCCTCCACCGAGAGAACTTGAGTGTAGTCCCCACTATTGCGGAGATTACCAGCAATCCCACTACTGAAAGCCACCATAGCATTGGGCCACTTTCACTTGCGTC
>PAVV01000026.1 GCA_002713185.1 Methanobacteriota archaeon
ATCCAGACACTGCGAGATATGCAGAATGCCTTTCAAGTTCATACTGGAGTCAGAGACTATTCTGCAACTAACGGAGTTAGCCCGGGAATATGCCATCAAGTTGCTAGAGAAGAGTTCATTGATGTTGGAGATTTCATCCAAGCCACGGATTCTCATACTTGTATGGGTGGCGCTTCGAATGCACTTGCATATGGAGTGGGGTCTACTGAGTATGCAAATTTGGTTCATAACCAATTTGCATTCGTAAAAGTTCCAGAAAGTATTAGATTTGAATTGGCGGGAACATTGCATCCCGGGTGTACGGCAAAGGACGTGATTCTGCATATTCTTTGGCACTATGCATCAAAATCTGAAACGCTGGATAGGAGTATGGAGTTTGGAGGTCCTGGTTTAGCAGGACTATCAATGGATGAGAGAGCTACGCTCTGTAATATGGCTACAGAGTGTAGCGCAAAAACTGGAATATGTGAACCTGACCAAGTGACAGTTGATTGGCTTCTTCAGAAACGAGAAGATTTGAATGAGGACAAAATCAAGCAATCATTCGTACTTCCAGATCCAGGTGCAGAATACGAAGGGGGAGTACATGAAATTGATTTGGCCAGAATAAGGCCAATGGTTGCACATCCCGGAAATCCGGACGAGGGTGTGCCTTCTGATCCAACTAATGGTGCTTACATTGATGAAATTGGAGAGGTTAAGATTGATATTGCTTATGCGGGATCGTGCACAGCTGGAAAAGATGATGATTTCTCATATTATGCCAAGGTTTGTCAGTCAGCTGTCGATGCAGGTTTGAAAGTTCATGAGAGAGTTGATTGTTACATTCAATTTGGGTCTATGTCTGTAAAGAATCTCTCGATGAAAATGGGATGGACAGAAGTCTTCGAACGAGCTGGCGTGAAACTAATTGACCCCGGATGTGGCGCTTGCATAGGAGCTGGACCGGGAGTAAGTGAGAACGATGAGCAAGTCACAGTTTCTGCCATAAATAGAAACTTCCAGGGCAGGTCTGGCCCAGGTTTGTTATATTTGGCAAGTCCCTTGACAGTAATGACCAGCGCATTCACTGGAAAGATTACTGCCTGGCATCCTGAAATATTTAATGAAAATTCATGATTGAGAGCTGACTCGGGGCATTGTTCAATAGCGGCCTTACTACTGGAATGGGTTACCTTGCAAGCCCCGTGTCATTAGGATGTGGGAGGACTTGATGGTGGTGAATCAATGGACCCTGCAGAAAAACTTTCGAGTAAGCAAAAGCAAGTCTCGATAAGTGAGTTCTTCGAGAAGAACAAGCACTTTCTTGGCTTTGACACTTTGCAAAGATCTGTAATTACGGCTGTGAAAGAATCAGTTGACAACTCTCTCGATGCTTGCGAAGAAGCAAGGATTCTTCCTGATATTAGAGTAGAGATTCGGAGGACAAAAAGCGACGAATTGAGGCTAATTACTCAGGATAATGGCCCGGGGATACCCAGAGATGCAATAGAGAATGTGTTTGGGAAGTTCCTTCTTGGTTCAAGGTTCCATGCGATAAGACAGACCAGAGGTCAGCAGGGAATTGGAATAACGGGAGTCGTGATGTATAGCCAACTAACTACTGGGTCAAAAACACATGTAGCCTCCAAAATAAAAAGCGAATCATCGGCTGTATTTGTGGAATTAGGAATAGATACGAAGAAGAACAAGGCAACAAAGTCGGGTGAAAGAAGAGATACTTGGATAGACGATTTGACCTCGGAAGAAGTAGAGCAGGGACTCAGAATACAGACAGAAATGAAAGCCAAATATCAGAGAGGCAAAAAATCGGTCTACCAATATCTCAGGATGACCTCGATAGTTAATCCCCATGCATCGATTTCTCTCGTAGTTTATGATAAGAATGGAGAATTGATTGAGGAGGGTAAGTGGATTAGGACTTCCAATAAGCTGCCAAGGATTGTTAGAGAAATCAGGCCCCATCCGAGGGGTGTCCACTTGGGGACACTACAGAGGCTTCTAAGGGATGCAGAAGAAAGAAGGATGACNTCCTTCCTNCAGAAGAGCTTCTCGTCNGTCCCTCCTTCCGCTTCAAAGAGGATTNTATCGGCTGCGAATATTGAGGAGGGNNGGTCGCCTAAGAGAATCAGGTCCGANGAATCACAAAATCTCGTTAAGGCATTTCAAACAGTTCCTCTCAGAGACCCCCCGACTGACTGTCTTTCTCCTATTGAGGATCTACTAATTAAAAAGGGACTGTCCAAAGCTATAGACTCAAGGTTCGCTTCAACTGTAACCAGGAAACCAAAGGCCACACAAGGGAATCCCTTCCAGATAGAGGTCGGATTAGTTTTTGGAGGCGACCTGCAATCTGATGGCCCAATTGAAATCCTTAGATTTGCAAATAGAGTTCCACTCATGTATCAGCAAGGAGGCTGTCTTCTCACCAAAGCCCTAGAGTCTGTAAATTGGAAAAGCTACGGCTTGGACCAACCGGGAGGGAGTGGAATTCCCAAAGGTCCTGCTGCAGTTCTGATACACCTAGCCTCGACGAATGTACAATTCACCAGTGAGGCGAAAGAAGCTGTCTCATACGATGAAGAAGTGTTCGACGAAATCAGAAAGGCAATGTTAGAGGTGGGTAGAGGGTTGAAAAACCATCTCAAGAAAAGCTCTCAAAGAAAAAAGGCGAAGGAAAAATTTGAGTTAGTAAATATCATTCTTCCTGAAATTTCAAAGAAATCTTCAGAGCTTCTNAACAGGGAGGAGCCTGATTTAGCCCCNGTAANAACNCAGATAATGAANGCTGTATTTCTGGAGGAGGAGCTTTTNTGGAACAANCAAGAGAAGTTAGCAATGTGTTCTATAACCGTACACAACTATACTGCGAGGGCTAGGGCGTATACTATTCTTGCAAAGTGGCCAGAGAAACCAGAGACAAAAATGGCATACAATCCGACCGGTGGAAGGAAGGAAGCAGGAGGTCTTTGGGCATGGAGACTAGACACCCTGAATCCAGGATCGTCAACAATTTTGGAATTCGGAATCTCTGGACTTAGCAAAGGTGACTGGAACGAAACAGATGTATTCTTCAGAGGTAATGGAGAGATAATTGGGGCTACTAGGATGGATGAAAAGCTACTTGATGAGCAAAGAAAATCAGAGGCACTAGAAGCGGCTATGGATGAGGTCAGAAGTAGAGAGGAGTCGAGCGGCACAGTCTCTGTAGTTGACAGATTCGATAGAGATTCAAAGGTTGAGTCAAGCCGATCAGAAGATTCTCTACCAAAAACAGGCTCCGAGTGGTTTGGTTTGGATGGTGATAGTCAATGAGCGAAAGTACTCCAAGAAAGAGCAAAGAACAGGTGGTCGAAGAGCTGCATAACGTAGCTTCAGAAATGCATGACAGAATGATGAGGGGTAGTCCTCCTAGAATGACCTTACCGGTCAGGTCGAAGAGTAACATTTCATTCGATAGTCGACTTGGTGTGTTCAAGTATGGAAAAAGCAAGACTGTAAGAGATGCTACAAGTCTTGGTTCGGCAAGACAGCTCCTAAGGACTTTGCACATCACCGAATTCATTGAAGAGATGATTGATTCTGGGAAGTCCTCAACCTTGAGGGAAATGTACTACATCTCTGANGGATGGGGGAACGGGAAGTTTGGATCGCAGAATGAAAGTAACAATCTAGCCGAGGATCTCGAAATTGTAACCAAGTGCCTAAGAGAGGACTTCAAGCTTAGACCTGAGGAGGATGGAGCAAGAATAATTGGCAATATAACATTGGAAGAAAGGAACAGAAGAGGCGAATGGATGAGAATCAATTGCAGGGATGACGTTGGTGACTCAGGATATGGAGTCCCTTACAATGTNGAAAGTGAGAANTTGAGGCTGGTTGATGAGGATATTGATTTCGTAATGGCNATAGAAACTGGAGGAATGTTTGACAGGTTGGTNGAAAATGGNTTTGATGAGGAGTCAAGATGTGCACTTATCCATCTCAAGGGCCAACCAGCAAGGTCAACAAGACGCATCATGAAGAGGATGAGTGAGGAGTGGAAAAAGCCGATAGTGGTTTTTGCTGACTGTGATCCTTGGTCGTTCAGGATTTTTGCCAGTATAGCCTACGGAGCAATTAAGACAGCGCATATATCAGAATATTTGGCGACAAAGGAAGCGACTTACCTCGGCATAACGGCTGATGATATTCTAGCATACGACTTACCGAGCGACGAATTAACGAAGCAAGATTTGAACGCACTGAATGCCGAGCTAAGTGATCCGAGGTTTTCTACAGGATGGTGGCAGGAGCAAATTGGACTGATGCAAGAAATTGGGAAGAAGGCGGAGCAGCAGTCTCTCGCGAAGTATGGATTAGACTTCGTAACTGACACTTATTTGCCGGAGAAGCTGGGTACCCTGGGTTTCTCTTACTAACAAAGTCTGAAACCTGTTAGTGGATTGGNNANGACATGTCGAACCGGAGGAGGCGATGGGCAAGANTCNCGACCGGTTCATCTGCAATCCTACTTCTTATTGCTGCAATTTCAATATGGCAGATATCTCCAGAGATGATTAAAGCATTCGATCCTGAAAATAACAATGTTGTCAAATTGGGTCCGGGGGAAGAGGTTACTATTGAGATAGATAGTATCGTGATTACCGCGTTAAGGAAAACTGGTAGCGACACTTCAGAAGCGCAACTAACCTTGAAAGAAAAANGTGGAAATGAAATTCAAGGAAGGAGTCCCAACTTCATCGAATCNTCGGAAAGAGCGGGGGTAGACGGNGNGNTTTATGTNCCAGTAAGAGTTTTCGANCAAATTAGCGGTGAATTCACCATNCAAAACAATGCAGAGGAAGGTTTNCTTTGGATAGTCGACGATGAAAAATCTCAGAGTCAAATTATCGGGAGTATCTGGTTTAGTCTAATACTAGTTGGTTGCTGCCTAGGAACTCCGATCGGAATGGTTGGAATAGTTTTGGCAGTAATGACGTGGGTAGACAAAAAGAAGAGCCCTGATCAATTTGTTGTTATCGAGGATGGTAGTGTCATAATCACTAGCTCGGAAAGACTAGATGATGTCCCTGAGAAGCCATTGGCTCCAGAACCCTTCAAAGAAATCGATAATCCTGTTGGAAAGGAGTCGATTAGTGCTCCTGAAGAAGAGTTACCAGAGTCTTGGAAGTCTTGGGACGAGGGTTGAGTGAAACTCGTTCAACCACTGTCTTTCCAAGATTGGGTTTTTATGGGGGTCTTGACTACCCAACCATAGGTTGGGATGTCATGGTTGGTTTCGATGACGCTCTGAATATTCTTGAAAATCCTACAAGGAGGGATATTCTGAGACACTTGGTGAAGGAGCCTCATTACCCTCTACAACTTTCAGAGTTGCTTGAGGTTAGTCAACAGGCAGTTGTTAAGCATCTCAGAGTTCTTGAAGAAGCTGGTTTCGTTGATTCCGAATCGAAAAAATCCGACAAGGGAGGGCCCCCTAGAAAGGTCTACAGAGTTAATCAATCATTTTCCATTAGGCTTGATCTTGGACCTGACTTATTTAGAGCAGAACATAGAAAAATGCCGAAAGGAAGTTCTGCCAATATCGCGAGGTCTCTTCCAGAAGGGCTTGGTTCGCTACTAGGTCGAATTGGGCCGAGGAGGAGCCTGCAAATGGCCGATGCAATGGACATTCTATCTGATTTGGATGCGGCGTTAGAGAAAGTGGATAAACAGCGAGATGCCATTATTTCCCTTCATCAGCAAGTGATGAACAAAGTATCCTCGAGTGTAGAAGAGAATTTTGATTCATATGAGGAAAGGCAGCTTGCTCACGCCATGATGAGAAATCCTCGACGTCCTCTAGATCTGGATGCCTTCTCGAATGGCCTCAGAATTCAGTCGGTTCATGCAGAGAAGATGATGGAGACGCTGAGGGAGCAACTGATGAGAGACCTGTCTTCTACCTCGGAATCTTTCATAGCAGGGGAGGATGCTCATGGCAACCTACCATGGTGGATGGTCAAATAAGCTAGAAGACGATGTCGTCTTCATCTGACCCTGGGATTAAACTGCTTAGTTCAGAGAATCTGGCTAGGGCCTCTGTCCTCCTCCCCCAAATAACAAATCCTGCAACTCCAACCAACGAGAAGGTCGCACCCACAATGATTACTGGTACTGAATATCTTACCACCACTTCGCGACCAACATCAATGGCCCCCAATGGAGACTTCATGTTGCCGATACTCTCGATATTGTTATTCTCATCCGTCTCAACGATATTGTTGTCTGGATCAACTACAACTACAATATCATGATTACCTGCCTCGACCATGTATAGAAGAGTTATTGGGTCCGATTGGTCTGTATCTGATTGTCCAATTGGCATTATTGCCTTAACAATCTGCCTGTAGACTATGTTTTCCTCTTTGCATCCATTTCTTTTGATGTCGGTCTCAGACTGATCTTTGCACAAAATAATATTGACGTCAGAGGCATGGGCATTCCCTCTATTAGAAATAAAGACATTGACAGACAACATCTCGCCGATTGATGCTTGTTTTTCTGGAGCAATTACACTCTCGAGAACCAAATCGGGCGCCCTGAGTCTCATTTCCAAGATTTGCTCATTGGTATCGCAATCGGGTGGAAGATTGTCTGGAATCCCGTCAGAGTTGCTATCGAGGGTACAAGAGTCGGTCCAAACCTCTGTTTCGTCATGATCTCCCCCTTCTTCCGAAGATCCGTGCATTGAGAGGACCTTGATTCCTATGTTTCTATCTGTTAGTGAGGCATCTGGTGCAACAGTAACAATTACCACTAATTGTAGTGTTGAATATGGTTGCATTTGAGGTAATGTGACGGTTTTGCCCGCAGTAACATAACAGAATTCGGGACCTTCTCCTTGTGATATTTGTTGAGAGATTTGGTTCTCTTCTTCGACCGTCATTTCCACACAGGGTTTCTCAACGGGGAACTCGGTCCTGAAGCCGTCCAAGAGCGCATAGTCAATTTCCCACGTACTAAGCGAGCCTAGGCCCGGCCTGACAGTCCAAATATTGTTGACGTCGTCATATGTATGATTGTGGATAGTAGGCTGATCGGGCACGTTTCCATAGTTAGAGACATTTAGAGTAAAACGGACGATCCTACTTGGAGCAGTGGTCTTAATTTTGCTTTCAACGGATGGATCTAGGGATATCCTCATGTCATGGAACTCGATAATCGTAGCTCTCAGAACAATTTGATCCTGTAGTCTGGTCCCCTCACATGGATCTTCAGTACAGGGGAACGGTTCCTCACTCAGGACATTAAAGGTGATTGTGTATTCCCCTGCTAATGTCTGTTCTGGAACATTGATGTCTATTGCAACTGTCTGCGAATCGTCCCGACTAAGCTCTTGGAAAAGAATTCTGGGGATATTCATATCCCAAACAAAAGACCCCCCTGTATCATCCACAATTGACTCTATTGTTATGTCGAATCTATCAGGACCATTTCCCGAATTCGAAATGGTTGTATTCATCTGATATGACTGGCTAGGATATAGTTCCAGAATTGTCTCTGGCACAACCGCATCTAATTCGTATTTCTGAAGGACATTTGTTAGGATTAATACCGAGTCTCTGACCTTAGGGGTTCCATCTAGATGTGCCCTTACTGAGATTGATTCTCCTATTCCGGCTGTGGCATTGTAAGGAGAGCACATCTCGGCTGTGACTGTGTAGGTATTTCCAACCTGAGCCCAATAGATATCCTGATCTGCAGAAGAAGAGCTGCTCCCCCATTCAGAGAAATCTAGATCTACAGTCCAATGATCGAATCTCCATGTATTGATATCCGAGCCAGTAGGTCTCTCAGAAGGTCCCCCGGGTGTGGAAAACACAAGATAGCCGGAAGTGAAGTATTTGCTTACTTGGATAGGAAATAATGCACACTCACCAGGGAGAACATACAACTTTGTTTCTCCGATATCGAATACAATGTTTCCAGTGGTCCTTATTGAGACGTTTATCCAGAGTTCTAGTACGTCGAACGTGCCTCTGTCAATGGAAAGGACGGGTTCGCCAGTGGACCATCCCTTCAGATATATCGCAAATGTACCTGGCTCTTGAGACTCTGGAACGCTTACCTTTAGATTCCTAGTTATTGACTGACCCGGATCTAGTGAAACGGAAAGTGGGAAGTCGATTCCCCAACCGAATGGAAGAGCCCACTCATTCTGACCTTCTAGGGTGGCAGGATCGTAAAATGCGAAGGTATCATACACATTTCCGGTATTCTTAATCGAAATCGAAAATACTGCAGATTTACCTTGTTCTACGTCAACTTGGAAGTGGCTTGTATCTAATTCAATGCCGTGTACAACATCCATTAGAGTGAGCAAAGTAAGTTTGTTCTGAATTGCTGGATCCTTTGCTGAAGTGGCGATAATGCTAATCTGTGCTAATTCGTCTTCGGTAGCCTGGTAGATCGTCGGAGAACGTACCCTGAGATATAGCGGATCGATCGCCCCCCCTTCCAAGAAAACGGGGGTTGAATCGAATATCGGAGTGTTGTTCGTCATGTAGAATAGTGTAGCCGTCCAGTTATTGGGAACTCCTTCCATAGTTACAGTGAATGTGTCTTTTACCAACTCTGCTGGTCCTGGAGTAGGGTTTGCGATTGTAATATTGAATGTGGTTAGCTCCCCCGGTTGTATTGTGTGATAGAACGTTTCAGCCTCTGCGGGACATTCATATGGATATCCCTCGATATTGGCGCTTTTGGCAATCTTATCGTCACAAGCCAAAGAGAGGTCAACTAGACCTGTTAGTACGTGGACATAGCAAAGGGTCCACTTGTTGGCATTAGATCCGTCCCAATCGCACCTCTTATCGGACCAGCCTATGTGTGCTCCGCTACCAAGATCGTTTGCGAAGGCAACCGGCATCCCTCTGTCTAAATTGAAGTCTGGGTAAAGATGCTGGCCACTCGCAGTATTGCAATCTGGAACACATGTAGCCGGGCCTAATTTGTCTGAGGTCCAATTTGTAACTTCTCTTATTTCCCATGGGTCAAGTATCGAAGATGCAGCGGAATTTAGTGGAAAGCCCTGAGGATATTGTTCATTTGTATTGTTTAGTCTAGCATACATCAAGGTCTCTTGCCACTCGGTATTACTGTAATCTAGCCAAGCCAGGTGAACATTGTCGAATTGGTCTGTAAGTATAGCCGGAGAGACTGAGCTTGGTGCAAACGGATAGTCCTCGGAAGCCCCTTCGCATTGCTCGGAGTTGGAAATTGCACTAGAGGCAATCTGCTTAATTCCGTAGGCCGGCAGCCCTTCTGGAACTCCGTCCCATTCCGCGGCACCTCTAAGTCTGAGTCTTGTGTAGTAGATTTCGTAAGCGCCCTCGATATCTATACCCCCAGTGGGTGATTCACAGCCAGGATACAGTCTACCGTCTTGCCATGCTAAATGGGTGTTACCAGAGGTATCGATAGCAATGGAAGGGTGGAGGCTGTAGGCAGGATTATTGGTGATCTGAGTATCGTTGACCACTACTAAGTGTCCATATCCCTGTTCATCCTCTGACGGACCTATATCTTCAGAATAGTATCCATTCTGCTGGTTTGCCTCTGTCCCTGAGTCTCCTCGAGTCCAACCGGGCCAAGGATTCTCTAACAATGACAGAGGGTCAAGGACAGTCATGAAAATCTCTCTGGAGTTGTTTGTGGCGAGGTAAACCATTGCTTCGACCATTATTTCCAATTCTGAGGAAGAGCTCGAAGAAGTCGGGAACTGGTACATCTGTCCCTCGGCAGAAGTAGTTCTGGTGGTTGCCCCGTTGCATGTTCTAGTGTTAAGTCCTGAGCCCACCGGGCACTGGGCTAAATCGAGCATGTAACTGCCAACTGAGGTATCTGATCCAGCCCATAGGGGATATGGTTTCGTCTGTGCTAGAACGCATGCATCATGCGCTTGGCTAATGCTCTGAGTATCATCATTGTCCATAGGGGTGCCCCCATATGGGCCTTCATCTGAAATTGGAATTACCACCCTAGTGGCATTGTCGTTCCATCTGTGATCTAAAGCCGTAGGCGGATTCGCTGAAAGTCCTTGTCTGCCTTGGATATCTCTGTAAGACAGACAAGCCCATGTGGCCGCGGGACCCCAGAACTCACTGTAGTAACCTCCATCAGCTGGAAGATTCGTTGCCTGATTGTTGTAAACGACCTCGGTTAGCTCTCTGATTCCTCCTGAGTCGTCTCCTGCTGTCTGTCCAAGGGGGGTATTCCTAGGACCTTGGCTTCCCGAGCCACCAGTCTGGTAAGCTGCAGCGCAATTGCCACTAGTTGCGGCAGCAGGCCAGTTTCCACTCAGAGCATAAAGAGTCTCGTATACCGACATATTCGCGCTAACCAACAGAGGCTTGAGACCTGGGAAATAGCCGCCGCTGACGAAGGTTCCTCCGTAGAAGACGACACACATATCTGCCCACTCTGCATTCATCGAGCCTGATGTGTCGATGGGCACTACCATCTCTACCTGTCCGCCTCTGGTATCATCCCATACAATCTGGACGAAATCATTCACATCGACAGCGATATCTGGATGTCCTTTCTGACCTAGAATAGGAGTAAGTAGCGTGCTGTCTATCTCCACAATAACTGTCCTAACAACCTGATCAACTGATATCATCTTGTAATATATCTGAGATTGCTGATAGTAGAGGTCCAAAGGATCAAAGGAATCTTCCCAGACTATGTGGGGGTTATTGTTAGAGTCGACGTCTATTGCGGGCCAATCCCTATTCTGGGGATTGTTAGCAACTTCATAGTCATCTGAAACTATTGACAGAACAGAGTCGAGGGAAGAATCCCCACTCTGATCATCCAAAGAAGGATCTAGAAGAGTGTACAAGATCTTGTACTGGCTGGCCTTATCCGTCCAGACTACATGCACCATGTCATCACTGTCCACCCTCACATCGGGGTGCCATGCCCGATGTGCTCCCGGGTCTGAGATTTGGGTCTCTGCGATTAGTGTCTCTCCCCTTGGATCCAACATCTTGTAATACAAATGATTGGTATTGCGGCTCCAGACAATGTGAACATTGCCCTCCGAATCAGCATCCATAGCCATCATCCTGTCGTTATGGACTCCACTCTGTACAACATCTATCGGATCGGTGAGGACTATGTCGCTTGCACTGACGGGAGAAGAAAGCGAGGCGAGCAAACTTACTAGCATCAACAAAACAATAGATACTGCAGAGTTTTCATGCTTGCTTACCTCTTTTGGTCTACGAAGCCAAGGCTGCATCGTTTTGATTCGTTTTTTCCCAATACTTAACCTAAACCCCTTGTGGTCATTTTCTGAATTGGTTTCTCTAGGAGCATCGTGATTTGTCTTTTGGGCTAGTTGGAGTCTCTTGTGAATTCGCTAAGGAAATTCCACATGAGTTCATATGTCGGCACCCCATCAACGTTATTCGGCCAGTTATGGTCCCGGAACTGAAGGCCGTAATGCTCGATTCGCACACCGTCTTTGCATTCACTGTGAACGATGTGCTCCTCTGTCAGAGTGTTTTCTGATACAGTCGCTTGGCAAGCAGACTTGTCCGCCCAATAATCTATCAGGGCTGGGACCTCACTCATCGTGCCTACTCCTTCGTGTTCGCCTTCCTTCCAGTCCCAGTCTTGATAGTAGTAGATGATATAGTCGAGCTTGCCATGGATGTGCATTATTCCTATCCCAGCGGTTAAGTCACAAGACTCGGGGCTTATTGGCATCGTCCCAGCGAAGGAAGCCGTAGCTGCAAACCTGTGGTTTAACTGGCAGGCTATCTCATAGGTGAACATTGCCCCGAGAGAGTACCCTATGGAATACAGTCTATCTTGATCGATACAGTAGGATTTTGATAGTTCGTCCACTATGGATTCAGCAAATTCATTGTCTTCCCTTGATGTGGCAGCCGTGTTCAGGAACCACTCACCTTCCGCCGCCGTCCTATCCTGCTCCGCAATGGCGTATGCCATTACGAACTTCTCCTGTTCACCCAATTGGTCAAACTGCGCCTGTTGGGCGAAGTCCTCTTGCGAGTCTGTTCCTCCATGGAATGCTATCACCAGAGGAAGACGAGTTCCAGGATCAGAGGTAGGTACGGAAAGTCTGAACTCTCTTTCTATCCCATTTACTTCGATCGAAGTTAATGTCTGCGTAACAGGGACCGGGGAAATTGTACATGGATCCTCCAATATCGGTAAGATAACTACGCTGCCACTATCTTCCTCCGACGCTCCTAAACACCCACTTATCGAGGATGATGCCAATAGGAAAGCGATGAGGATTCTGAAATTCATGAAATTGGTGTATCATTTTCGCTGATAAACCCTTATCCTAGTTGATTGAAAAAATTATCTTTATCTGAATCTTAAGGTTCTAACCCTTTTGCTCTAGACCCATTCTAGTGGGTCGAAGTCTTTTCCGAATCCGCCGGTCTCATCAGTATCTATTTCAGAAAGTCTTGTTTGTGGTTTCTTGGTCCCTCTTTTCGACTTACTCCGTTCCCAGTCATCCACGGGTCCTGGTTTCCCCTTCCCATTACCGAATCCATGTTTAATCTGATGAATCAGTGACAGTTTTGTGAGCCAAACCTTCCTCATGCTCTGCATGAATTCGTTTTGTGTCAGGCCATCGAACCAAACTGGTCTTGACAGGTTGAATGCTTGGAGTGGGCCTGCTACGCCATCGGTACTACGGCCCACATGCAAGACCCAGTCTAGGTCTGATGATGTCAAACGAATTCGCGTGCGATGCAGCCATTCGTCCCAAGATTTAGAATTTTCATTGGCAATCTTCCTCATGGCTTCCTGCTGACCCTCATCCACCCTAGTTATCGAATAAACTAGGACAAGCTTCCGATTCTTTGGAACTACAATATTGAAAAGATGCCCTTGCTTTGTTGGTGGGTATCTGACATGAAGATGCATGATTGCCTGGGGGTCCTCCACCTCTCTGGCCTCAAGCCTCTCGCCGTTTAACCATGATCTGATTGAGTCGGAAACATCTCTGTGCTCCATGATGACTCCAGCATGTCGTCCTATTTAGAGCAAGTTGAGATTTGAACTCACTTCTTTCATCAATGTCCTGAGTTTATCCCCTTGGTCTGACTTTGAAAGTAGGCGTGCCTTTCTCCAGAAAACATAGTCAATCCACAGATCATAGCCGAATAGGAAGGTTAGGTTAGAGAGATGAAACAGAATCATAATTAAAACAGTCAGAAATGGCGTTGTTAAAGATAGTGGATGGACCAATAGAGAGGTTGCGAATGCAATTGGTGGCCAGAAAAGGACCGGAGAGAACATTCCCGCTAGCAAGTAGTATGTTGTTCTGGCATCAACGCCCTCATCGGTCCTTTCAGCAAAGACAACTGCGGCAAGTGTCTGCAAACCTGTTGACATAACTGAGACTGGGGAAGCTATGATCATTAGAAAAATCCCTGCAATGGCCTTAATCGATGGCCTCTTGTTGACAATCTCAAGTGATTTTAGGGCGCGCCCATCTAGATCATTTGAGTGTAGAATCTCAGCAGCTTGGATGGACGGTTGCATCAGTTTATCTACGGACTCCAAGCGAGTTACTGAGTCTCTGACGCGTCTCGCACCCAACACCTCTTGTTTGAATGTGGTAAGTGGTTTCCTGTCTTTGTTTGCCCTAACATGAGCAATTAGGTGCCAAGCTCGATACGTTTTCCAATCTGGTGCATCGGGTGTTATCTTAGATAGTGCTGAAAATAGCTCTTCTTTGAGAGAGTTAACCTCCGTAGATGGAGGTTCCAGCCATTCTCCAGATGAGAGGGCTTCACCGGTTCCCTCGAGATTCGGAGCCATAACCTCGATGGGGGTTCCAAACTCGACAAACACGTCCGTCCTGAACCAGAAGTGGCATCTATAATGCAGGCCAACCGGCTGCAATGCTGGGGAGCTTTTGCCTTTATGTCGCGCCAATGTCGCTGCATTGAGAGCGAATCGCATAGGACCAGTTTTGAATCGATGCAGCTTGGAGTCCTGATGTGATTTACCCTCTGGCATTACCAATGCATTGTACCCTGCGGCGATGCAATTCGTCATTGTCAGTAATGTTCTATCATTGATTTTCTTAGCGTATTTCTCATCCGATACCCCCAATTCAATCTCAGGTTTTCTAATCACCGGCTGAGATCCCATTCTTCTTGTGACCCATCCAATTAACGGCATTGTCATCAAATCATGTCTTCCCATTGATATTATTCGCCTATCTTGAGCTGCAACCATCAAAGAAGGGTCGACTAATCCATTAATGTGGATTGCAGAAAGAATCCTTCCTCCCTCAAAATCTGGAATCTTGTCGAGTTCGCGCTTTCGAAAAATATACCTCAACCCCACGCCAATCATCAATCGAACTATATTCCAAAATATTGGGCTTCCGGGGTGCTTACCTGAGTGATCCCATGGTAGTCGATTCAGTTTTCTGTGTCTCAATTTCATAGCTCCGCTAGATAGTCTTGGTTCGATATCTGGTGGTGCCTGTATCTCTGACACGTGAGACCGAGGGCGCGAGAGGTCTTGATTATGATAGTGGGTTAATCTAGATTTTTTCTAATTTCAGCAGTAAGGCTTCTAGCTTCATCCTGATCAAGTGGACTTGTAACGAAGGGGATTTCAAGGCCGGGTCCTCCTGGAATCTTTGGAATGATGTGGAAATGAACATGAAAAACGGATTGAAAGGCGTTGGGGCCATTGTTCTGAAGTATGTTGAATTCCTTTGTTCTGGTTGCTTTCAGTATCGCTCTGGAGATCTTGGGGAGGACTCTGCCGATTGCCTCGGCAGACTCTTCGCTTAGTTCATCGAGTGTTTTGGCTGGTTCTTTTGGAACTACAAGAGCGTGACCTGGGCTCTGTGGGTTTACGTCCAAGAAAGAGAATACGAACTCGTCCTCATACAGTTTGTGACTTGGAATCTTGCCTTCTATTATTTGACTAAAGATGCTGTTTTCCTTTACACCCATCCTAATCACCTGGAAGCTATCATGGCTTCCGCTACAACAGCTAGTCCCTCCAGACGAAGTGCTTCCAGCATTTCTGAATTCATTACTGATGAATGATCGGTAAGGGTGATTCTATTTTCCTTGATTTGCCTGATTTCTGTAAGAGCTGCTTCCTTGGAATTGGAGAGTGATGAAATTGCAGAGGAGAGCTTGGACGCATACTGTCCAACAGGCATTCCGCCATCTTCCTTTAGAGCAATTATTCGATTAGTCGCTTCTGTAACTGAATTTTCAATAATTTGAGAGCCACCGAATTGCTCTTCCAAGACCCATGCCGAAGCATGTTCTCCTGCGGCCTTTCCAGAAACTAAGTCCTCCAACAGAAGGTTCCCGGCGAGAGGGCGTTCTCCGTGCATTCCGGAATGAGAGCTTCTACCTGCCGCATAAAGTCCAGTAAACCAAAGTTGGGAGGGTAATCCTTCCTTAGTGAACCCACTGAAGATAGCGCGGCCAAATTCATCGCAAGGGGTTCCTCCAGTGGTATAAGCCACTCTGGGTGACAGAGGTACTACGTCTCTGGTGATGTCTATTCCAATCCTATCCTTGATCCTAGAAGAGGTCTGCCTAAACCATATACTGGTTTCGGCATCCATTGTCCTCAAATCTAGAACGCAGGGCTCACCCTCCAATACTTCCTCGGGGCCAATATCCTCTCCATTCTCCCTTCGAATCCTACCTCCATCCCCCAAAACGTCTAACGGGATGTGGATTCCATAGTCTCCGGTTGACAGGGGGTGTTTTGGGGCCCATTCCATGCCCCTGGGTGGTATTCCGACAGATATTGCTAGGTGGTTTCCAGTTCCAGGGCCCTCACTTGATGAAGACCAAAGTCCCTGATACCCTTCTGTAGCTAGTATCACTGCCTTAGCCTGAATAGGAAGTATTTCGCCAGTAACAATATTGAGGACAATTAGGCCTCTGACTTGGTTATTGTCTGAAACCAACGAAATTGGGAGATTATCTGCGTTCCTTTGAATCCCACGCTTTATTATCTGTTCTTCAAGCAACTTAGTGACTTCTCTGACGGTGGAGTCGCCACACCCAGTCACTCTGTCAGTGGTGTGTCCCGGCATGGGTGATGCATGAGGTAACCCCCCCTCCCTTCTCCTCAAAACAAGGCCCCATCTTTCTAGCTCTGCCAGTGTGTTGACGGCTTCTTTGCAGATTCTGTTGATTGCGTCCTCTGAACAAGCCTCTCCCGCCGCTGAGATTGTATCTTGGATGTGCGAGCTTGCGTCGACTTCATCGATGGAAGCTGCTATTCCTGCGATTGGTGTCGACCCGGAAGCAGAGGATACACCGAACTCATCGATGAGCAAAGGGATGTTTCCGCTATCAGCACATGCGATTGCAGCTCTGAGGGCCGCAGGTCCCGATCCCACTACGATTACGTCTCGGGACTCCATGCTATCACTTCACTCCAGAAGTCCCAATCTCATGAACGTGACGCCCCGACTGATTCATAAAAACGTCTAATCGGATACTGAAATTGCTATCCTTCTCACTGCGACCGCAGCATCCAACATCTTTTCAGTCGCTCCTTCAGGATTGAATCCTGAAGATAGGGTTGTTCTCACGACATAAGATGAAACTGTCTCCCCATTGGGGCCCCTCAGATTTACCTGCACAGGCTTAGAACCAGTGGAGCCCTTTGGCCAAGCAAGACCGATCCATAGCACTAGGCAATTGTCGATAAGTTTCCCCAAGACGTCAACTATGTCGTTTCCTTCTTTTCCTATCTCCGCTGGCCTCTTTGGTTGTCTTGATGATGGAGGGTTCAGCCTTAGGGTCTGATGATGTGGTTCTCCGTCTGCAGATATTATATCCACTTCTACTTGTGATGTTTTTCCTGAGTGATTGTGTAGCATCACAAACAGATCTCCCTGACCCTGAGAGCATCTGGGGGGGATGTCCAGATCCATTCTCCATTTGCTCTCGATTAGAGATGAGTGCCCTCTCAATGCCGCATCTTCTAACCTATCGATCAATCTGAATAGGCCGGGTTGCCATGCTCTGGTGTGGGCCATAATTCTTCGGAGTGTCCTAAAACAGAACTTTGAGTCTTCGTTGCTTAAATCGTCAATTGCAGCGACTCTGAAAACCCTTTTCGATTCTGAGACTAGTCTTTCGTCACCAAGAAGGCCTAGGTGGTTTAGATGTAAGACTCTGAGCAGGTGCTCGACTGCTGAGTGTGGAGTCTGATTTGAACGAACTTTATTCTCTAGGCTTTTCACCCAATCGTCCCATGCTCCTGCGGTTTCTGGGTCTAAGTGAGCGACCACTAAATCCGATAATACTCTGTCCAGTGTGCTGTGATGAGTGGTGGGGGCGTGCAGAGAAAGTAATGGAAAGTCTGAGTCGGTCATTGGTATTCTACTTTCCAGTTGGAAGGTGTTTAGGAGGACGATGATTCCGAAGAAGAGAGTAAGCCCAAAGAGAATGGATGCTAGTGCCGTTCCTGTGTCGAAGTTGTCGACTGAGTTGAGTGCCCCTGCAGCTAGTATGGCACACAGGAACCTAGTTCTTTCTCTGAGCGTTCTTTCATGCAGCGTGTTGATTATGCGCTCTACCCCAGGATAAGCTTCCATAGAGCGTTTGCCCTCTACTTTCAGCTGTAGCCTATCCCTAGCCGACATCTTGGCGAATGTCGATGCCAGAAGCGTTGGCAGGAGTAATGCTGCTTGCAGTACGAAAAGAATAACACCAATTCCTATGTATTTCTGCCCGTAACCATATGCGAAGATTGCAGTGAGTGATGTGGCGACTGAGATTACCAAAATCCTTGCCAAACCGCTTCCTGGTATTGTAGTGATCTGGGTCCATAGCAATCTTTGTTTGTCTCTTATCTTGATCCTCTTCACTAGTGCGGATTCAGAGGTTTGACCGAAAGATGACTCGTCGCCGTATGGGTTAGGGAGATCAGAGGAGCTGCTAACCACGGGCTCCGCAGGGAGCTCCAGCGCTTGATGGCATCGGACGTCTCTCCGTGTGTCGGACCCGTTTACTAGGGCATATTTCTTCAAGGAGTCGCACTCGCAGAAGCGGGCGTGTAGCATAGCCTGGATAATGCACCGGCCTCCTAAGCCGGGGACCGCGGGTTCGAATCCTGCCGCGCCCGCCACGGAGAGACGTTC
>PAVV01000027.1 GCA_002713185.1 Methanobacteriota archaeon
GCTAGAAGTTCCACCTGCATCCTCGCAGGCTGTACATAACGTGATGATTGCAAACACTAGCAAGAACACCAAGCCTGAGATGATTGTTCGGAAGATGCTCAGAGCGGCGGGTCACTCTGGATACAGGCTTCACTGGAGAATAAACGATGATAGCGGCAGATATCTCTGTAGGCCGGATATTACCTTCCCTGGTAAGAAATTAGCTCTTTTCGTTCATGGATGCTTCTGGCATAGGTGCCCCCAATGCAATCTAGCTCTTCCCAAGTCGAACGTAGATTATTGGAAGACTAAGTTCGAAAAGAATATTGAAAGGGATCGCAGAAAGGAGCAGGCGCTCACTGAATTGGGTTGGGATGTTTGGACAATCTGGGAGTGCGATATCATCCTAGGAGTCTCCGAATTAACGGATTTTCTTGCTAAATAGCAAACAGAATTTGAAATGGGGAACTGCCTGCAGTGTTTACATGAGGGCCCTAACATTCCTGAAATTCCTACGAGAAATTAGGAAAGACGGGCCCGCAGATTTGGACTGGATTCAGAAGCAAGGCCTGCTGGCTGTGAAGCTGACGCAGATTTTTGCGCTAAGGCCCGACATGCTCAGCATCGAGAAGTGTAGACAGTTACAAAAGATGTACAGGAATGCTTCCACAATACCAAATGAGGATGTTCAAAGGATTCTGGACGAGAGGTCGCCTCAATCGTTTCGTGGTTCGATCTCATGGTTCGATGAAGAGCCCCTCGCTGCAGCTTCGGTAGGTCAGGTTCACAAAGCCAAGCTTGTAACTGGGGAGGATGTTGTGGTGAAGGTTGTGAAGGCCGATCATAAAGAGAAATTTCAGAGAGATGTCAAGAGGATGGTGAGGATGATGAAGATAGCGATTGCTTTGTCCCCAAAGCTCAGAAAAGTGGGTAATCCGGTCGCTCTTCTTAGGCATGTGGAGGATTATACAACCAGAGAGTTGGACTTACGTAATGAAATAAAAGGAGGCGAAGACCTGATGAAAATCAAAGTAGATCTCGCTGACGACTTCCCTATGCCAAAGTTGAGGTTTCCCAAATACTACCCAGAATTATCTAACGAACATGTGCTAGTTTCTGAGTTCGTTAAAGGGAAAACTCTGGAGGAGAAGATAGTGGATGAGGATTTGTCCTGGGATTATCTCATAGAGCTGTTTAGGATTCATGGCGCGTACATGTTTGGAGTAGGCACTTTCCATGGTGATTTACATCCAGGAAACTGTATGATTGACGACTCGGGTGACTTCGTTTTCATAGACAATGGAGCTATATGCGACGCTCCGCGTAATGTCAGCCTACCTCTATTCGAGTTTTTCGAAGGCTTATCAAAAAACGAGTTAGACCTCGCATTTGAGGCGCTACTAGGGTTGGCCCAAGATAGGCCAAGTGAAGAAAGAGTCTCCAGATTCAAATCAAAAATGTCCGAAATTTATGCAGGGTTCGGTGAAAAGAGCGTCGGAGAACAAAGTCTCACCGATCTCATGATGAAAACCGTGCGCACGGCCGTGGAAGACGCTGGTGCTGACTTCGGGGAGGAGGCCTTTCCCATCATACGCTCTTTGATGTACATGGATGGATTGGTAATTCGAACTCATCCAGAGGTCAAGTTGATTGCTGAGATGGGCCCGTCGCTAGTTGAGTTCAGGCATGGCCTGAAGATGGAGTGAGCACATGGAGTCGCATAGTGATGTACTAATCGTCGGTGCTGGCCCGGGGGGTCTTGCCTGTGCTATGCTTCTTGCAAAGGCCGGAGTGAGTGTAACGATTCTTGAGAAGTCAGACGGGGTAGGAGGAAGGACGAGGGTCTTCGAAAAGGATGGCTACAAGTACGATAATGGTCCTACATTCTTCCACTATCCCGAAATCGCAGAGGAGATTTTCGCCGCGATCGGGAAGGATGCTCATGAAGATCTAGGGTTAATACCACTGGATCCAAACTATCGTCTTGTATTCGGGGCTGGTGGAAGCTTGAATGCAACTACGGATCTAGAAGACATGGTATCACAGATTTCTGACCTCTGTGGAGAAGAAAACGCTAACGGATTTAGAAGATACATAGAGGATAACAGGACTAAGATGGAGCTCTCCAAGAGATGTCTAAACACCCCATGGAGAGGTCCTCTGGATCTTGTTAGCAGGAGAGCATTAAGAGTAGCTAAGGTTCTGAGGCCTTGGAGATCGGTTGCATCTGATCTAGCGAGGATGTTTCCTGATGAGAGGATGCAGCTTGCAATGTCTTTCCAGACCAAGTATCTTGGTATGAGCCCGTTCCATGCTCCCAGTCTATTCACCATTCTCGCTTACCTAGAGTACGAGCATGGGGTCTTCCATGCAGAGGGTGGACTTGGAACTATAACTAATCGTATGGGAGAAATTGCCAGAGAGTTGGGAGTTCAAATCCGACTCAATGAGCCTGTTAGTGAGTTTATTTTCGAGGGCAAGACTGTAGTCGGTGCGAAGACAAGCCAAGGCACTTACTCAGCAGATAGGTATGTGATGAATGTAGACTTTGCAACTGGGATGAAGGGACTAATTCCTGACAATCTACGGAAGAAGTGGTCGGACAAGAAGTTGGACGAAAAGTCCTATTCATGCTCTACATACATGCTATACCTTGGAATCGATAAATTATACGACACGCCCCATCACCAAATCTACGCTGCCAAGGACTATCAGAAGAATCTGAGAGAAGTTACAGAGAACAAGGTTACCTGGGATGACCCGTCTGTATATGTTCAGAACGCTTGTGTTACAGACCCAACCATGGCTCCGGAAGGACACTCAACTATCTATGTCCTAGTGCCAGCAAGTAGAAGTCATGATGGAATTGACTGGGACGAAATCAAGGATGACTACATGGATGTGATACTGAAACAGATGGAGCATCTAGGGTTCGATAATCTGAAGGAGCACATTGTTTCAAAGACCATTGTAACGCCTGATGACTGGGCATCTCGAGACATATACAAAGGGGCTGTTTTCAATCTGGCGCACGGACTTGACCAGATGCTATGGCGTAGACCACAGAATAAGTTCGAAGAGTTGGAGAAGTTGTATCTTGTTGGGGGAGGGACCCACCCTGGTAGCGGCCTCCCCACCATCCTAGAGAGTGGAAGGATTTCCGCGAAGATGATTTGTGCGGACTTAGGAATTGATCCCGATTGGAACGGTATGGACCCCTGGTTCGAGGACATTAGAAGGCCAAAGCTAAAATTGAAATCGAAATAGGGGAAAATATGGACGCGTATGATTTAGCATTCTTTCTTTCCACTATGTGGGTCGGTCCATTCTGGATTGGTATGCTGGTGTTTCCAGATCATGAGAAGACACACGACGCAATGAGTGGTCCATGGTTCTTCCTTGGTCCTATCCTGATTTGGTGGGCACTGATGGCGTCCAATCCACAGGCTCTGATTGATTTCTCAAAGGAAACGATGGCCCCGTCTGGTATCTTAGAGGGCTTAGCAGATTTACTTGCTACCAGGGCTGGAGCAGCAGCAGCGTGGGCTCACTTTGTGGCCGGAGATATAGTAGTCACGAGATGGATGTGGAAAAGGTGCCTGGAAAGAGATTGTGAGAGGTGGATTACGACTGTTTCTGTTTTCTTTGGGGTTATGCTAATGCCTGTGGGGGTCGCACTTCACCTTGCACTAGTTCGTGAAAACACGGACTGATAGAATGGAAGACTGGTTTGAGCACTTAGTTGCAGTTCCCTATGGGCTATGGATTGCCTGGGTGGGAATCCAGCACTTCCGCGATCCGGCATGGTTCGAGCCAATCGTACCTGAATTGCTTGGAAATGCGCGCTTCTGGGTATATGCCAGTGGTTTCTTCGAAGTCCTTCTTGGTCTGGGGGTGGCCTTGCCTTGGTTCAGAAAGGAGGCGGCATTGGGGCTAACCATATTGCTTGTAGTTCTATACTGGGCAAATCTGAATATGTGGATAAATGATGTTCCGCTGAATGGTAGAGTATACGAAACGCACTGGCATGTTCTGAGGGGATTTGGACAAGTATTCCTACTTTTGATTTCTCTATGGCTGGGAGGCTGGCAAACCAGTCAGAGATTAATTGAATCGATTAGGCCGCATAGTCTTTGATAAAAAATCTGAAACTACTGTATATATAGTCCGGTAAATCATTAACATCATGAATAATGATTTGTGGGCTAGATTGGAAGAACAGTTGAATGGTTGGATTAAAGAACAAGAATCATAATTCTGAGGAGATATAATGGGGTCCTTCCTAATAGTAGGCGGTAGTAGTGACATAGGTTTGTTGCTCACAAAGAAGCTGGTTGATGAAGGAAGTAAGGTTACCCTTCTCGTAAGGGATGAGGAGAGGGTATCTGGCTTCCCGGTTGAGTTTGTAGAGGTATTTGTAGGAGACGCCAATGACGAGAGTGTGGTTCTAGAGGCGGTCAGAGCCTGTCTCTCGAGTGGCGATGGTGCCATAGACGGAGTTGCTCATCTTGTGGGCTCTTTCGCTGTCAGACCGCCGCATGCAATGAATAGAGAAGCGTTTGATGAAGTGATAGCCACTAACCTCACTAGTGCGTTCGTGACTCTTTCAGTTGCTTGTAAGCAAATGCTCAGGAGTGGAGGTGGGAGGGTTGTCTTCACATCTAGCGTTGCTGGTAGTTTAGGTCTAGTAAATCATGAGGCAATTTCTGCTGCTAAGGGAGGGGTAGAGTCAATGGTCAGATCTGCTGCTGCAACATATAGCAAGAGAGGAATCAGAGTAAATGCCGTGGCCCCTGGTCTTACTGAAACTCGTCTCTCTAGACCCATAACCTCTTCAGAAGCATCCAAGGATGCAGCTATAGGCATGATACCGCTAAAGAGAATCAACACTGCTGGGGAAGTAGCCTCTACAATTCACTGGCTACTTACTGCAGCCCCTGACAATATTACCGGTCAAGTCTTTCATCTAGATGGTGGAATGTCAAACGTGAGGAGTTAGATGAACTGGAAAAATGCAATTCGCCTCAAAAAGCTAAAGCCAGATAAGCCGAGAATGGTCACACTAGGACTAAAAACCCTGATGATAGTAAAATACGAAGGAAAGTACCATGCCACTGAGGGTCTATGCAGACACATGAGATGGCCATTGGGGCTGGGAGGAAAGGTGAAGGATGGATGCATAAGGTGTCCACTACACCAAACAACTCATTCTCTAGAGGATGGATGTCTTGTGGAGTGGTCTCCATTCCCGATTTTTCCGGCATATGGAAAAGTAGTTGGAAAGCTATCCAAGAAGAAGGATCTCCCGATTTACGAAACTAGAGTAAAAGATGACTTTGTTCAGGTCAGAATCTGATTTATCCTTTCTACCTCTTCTACTCTCTGCGTCTGGAGTTCGTATGCGGAGATTCTCGGTCTGTGATTAGGATCCCTGAGAACGATTCCTGTATCTATCAATACAGCAGAGGCTCTACCGTCTTTCAAGCTGACTGGGCTTCTCCATATGCCACTAGGCGGGGGTTCCACATCGAATTTTGAGAGCGTCTGTACCGGGGTGTGCCCGGCAACTATCTGTCTAATTGGATCCGGGGGGGTGCTTGCTCGGAATACTTCTCGCGACCTCAATCGCTGCTCGTCGGTTTGCTCATCCAATGGGAATTCCAAGCTGTATCCGGAGTGAGCGAAGCGGAAGCGATCAAGGATCACCTCGGTTGGTAGTTTATCTATGAATTCGAGCCATTCAGTTGCTGTTTCTCTCTGTTCCCTCTCTGTCTCTCCCATAGATTCTAGAGTTGCCCTACCCCCAATCTTGTTGATCCAGAAATCATTACGATGACCCCTCCTAGACAAGGCCTGGGACATTATATGTTCATGATTTCCCTTAATTGAGAATATGCGTTTGCTGTCTCTAACCATAGAAAGGACCCCTTGGCTATCCGGTCCTCTGTCTATCAAATCCCCTAAACAGAGGACTGCATCGTCATCAGAGAGGTCTAGTTTTACCAAGAGTTGCTGGAATTCCTCAAAGTAACCATGGATATCTCCCACTATCCAAACCGAGTTTCCCTTATCCAGTGTTTCCTGGAGAGTTCTTTCCAAGATGAGATCTCTGTGGGACTGATTCATCCTATTCCTCTTCATCTATATTTTTGTGGCCCATCGGGGATATCATTAGGGCAATAAGTAATATCGGAACCAATACGAAGANTAGTCCTATGGTATCGTCTGATGGCTGAGGTAGGCGCGGAATGGCAGGCTCAATAACCATTCCAATGATGAACATCGTCATCATTAATGCTATGATTGAATAGCGATTCGAGGCGAGTTGTTTTGGCCCCCTTCCGTATCTGTTCGCCATCAGGAGCATTAGTGCTGCGATCAGAATCATCAGTGGAATAGTCATGAACAGCATATCCANCTGAGGTCCTCGTCCTTCTTCGAGTGAGTTCTCCATCGACAAGAGAGAGGTAAGTGAGATAGCGAGAATTATCACTGCTAGTGCGATAATGAAAGTCATCATTCTGTCTCTATCTATTTCTGATTTCAGGAAACCGCCTCCATTAACTCTACTTTCTTGCCCATACCGTCTCTAATTCTCCTGATGCGGCCTTCTGCCTCCATTCGGGATAGCAGCCTGCTTGCCTTTGAATCAGTGAATCCTGTCCTGTTTACTAGCTCTGCCTGCCACATGGATCCATCGTTCTCATGAAGGACGTCAATAACCTTCTGCTGGGCCTCCGATAGCATCGGCTTTCTTGTTTCGTGGTGGCTATCTTCTATTCTGACGTTTCTTCGGGGATCGTTGAGCCACATCAGAGAAACTCCGATAATTACTCCGATGCTTGTTAGGAATAGAGAGTAAATTAGGTAAGAGGCCAAGTATCCAGATGAGNTTGGNTCAAATGTGAATGGAGCAGCAATGAGAAGNGCTAGCATGAATCCACCNAGAGAGAGAGTTATTTTGGCTACTCTATCCATNGGCACTTCCAAATCATCACCAGAGGGCNCGCCCATAACTAACGCGATAGCGGCGTAGATGTGAATGTTGGGCGTCTCAGTGCATTGACTGAAGGTCTGTTCACTTCATTTGGTCACTCGGTATGGCAATACTGCCTGTCCTCATACCATGTTCCGCCATTAGCCTCGCATTCCTCTTGGTTCTGAGATGTCTCTTGGTCGTCGGCTCTGTCATCTTCCTCAGAATCGTCATCTCTTTCTGACTCTTCTTCGNCCTCGCTCCAATCACAATAGAACACAGCGTCACCACGGTCAGTAGCCTCTGTCCATACTCCCATCCTAGACTCACACATTTCTTGNGTGATCTCTATCGAGTATGGTNCTGTAAGCGCTTCACCGCGATCCTCACAACTATCCATCATCTTGCAGATAGCTCCACCAATTCGNCCTCGGAATCCCTTNCTCTTGTCACGGTCACGATCGCACCTTCCGTCGTCTGCACAATCCCTGTGATGGTCTGCTCGAGAAATCATATGCTCAAGAGCTTCCCCTATTATCTCTGAGTCAGCTGAGCAGTCTGAGTAGTCAAGACAGAAGGATATGGCTGCCAGGGCTGCCCTGAGTTGCGTGTCCTTCTCCTCAGCGAACTCTACCCTTTCGGTTTCGTCCCAATCCTTCCTCTCCTCCCAGTCCTTGAATTCCNNAGATAAGGCGCAGTAATCGCCNTTCTGATCGTCAANGTTCCAAGTACCACCANCTTCCTCACATGCTTCCAGGCTCGAGTGCAGCGCCTCCGACTTATCGGTATCGTCTTTGTAATCCATCGAGTAGTTGTCTTCTACCTTTGCCTGCATACCGTTAACTGCAAATGTGAGCTTGTCTATCATCTCCAATAGTGTTTCATTATCGGCTGAACAGTCATAACTATCTAAGCAGTACTGGAAAGCTATGACTAGATTGGAGTCGATTTCGATCCTCTTTTCTAGGTGTTCTGTCCTGTCCTCCATCCTATCACTCATTCTACTCTTCATTGCCTTCCTGATGTGCTTGCCCATTGGCTTGGNGTCCATTTCCTTCTCTTGCCATGTGTCCTCTCCAGTCAGATCGTCTACCGCGCCTTCGAAGGGATCTGTCTCCGCGTATACGGGTGCNGCATACTCTTCTAGAGTCGCCGCGACCGAAGCGCCGGCTAGAAGAGATGCCATTGAGAGGGCAATTACCCCTATGGTTACTTTCTGTCTGTTCTGCTCAGTTTTTCCTGTCTTACTTGGCTCCATTCCTGTTCACCTAAATACCAATGGATTGCAAAACCATATGAAAATGGGCTTCAAATGCTCGATATTCCCTGAAAAAAGTCGCAAAGGGTTCTGCAAGTGTGGTGTTTTTTTCAGAGAGATGCTAGACAGGAATCTAACTTTGATAGTGTCTCGTCTATGTCGNCTTCGATAAGAACCATAGGCGGTTTAATCTTGATTACGTTGTGAAGTGGGCCGTCGGTACTCAACAACACCCCCACGTCCCTCATATTGTCTACTAACATTGTCGCTTCTCTAGGGGCGGGTTCAAGAGTGGCCCGGTTCCTTACTAATTCCATGCCCAGAAAAAGGCCCTTTCCACGGATGTCTCCGATTAGTTCGTAGTCGTCCTTAAGAGATTCCAGTCCTGAAATCATCCTAGCCCCTAGAAGTCTGGCTTTCGTTACAAGCTCTTCTTCTTCTATTACATCCAATACCGCCATCCCTATAGCGCAAGATACAGGGTTTCCACCAAATGTGCTAAAGAACTCCATTCCTCCAAAAGAAGATGCAATCGCATTCGTAGTAAAAACCGCTGCCATCGGGTGCCCATTGCCCATGGGCTTACCCATCACAACAATGTCTGGGATGACTTCNCTATCCTGGAATGCCCACATGTTTGACCCTGTCCTTCCGAAGCCGACTTGTACCTCATCAGCGATTAAAAGCCCCCCTTTGTCTCTGATTTCTTTTGCTAATGTAGGGAGATATCCACTGGGGAGTGGGATCTGTCCTGCACATGATAGCATAGACTCGATTAAAACGCCGGCCAGTGGACCACATTGGTTCAGATTTGCAATCGCTTCCTCAGCGAAATTTGTTTTCGCTCTCCTGTATTCGTCTGGAATAGGCAAGACATTGACCCATTTCTCAGACTTACCCTTACCGCCAAGGCCCCTGAATTTGTAGGGGCTGAGATCGATCAGCATCCCGGTATGGCCGTGGTATGCTCCTTCGATTACTGCCATATCGAAATTGCCGGTATGCGCTCTTGCGAGTCTAACCGCTAGCTCGTTGGCTTCTGATCCGGAATTGACTAGGAAGCCTACGCTAAGAATCTCAGGCAGCGTGGATGCTATTCTGGAAATATAGTCGGTTAAACCCGAGTATACGTATCTACTGTTCGTATTTAGGATACCCATCTGAATCTGGCCTTCCTGTACAACATGTGGGTGGCAGTGTCCTACATGCGATACGTTGTTTACAAGATCGAGATATCTTGTTCCATCTGCCGAATGAAGATACTGCATCTCCCCTTTTACGATATGAAGAGGTTTTCCATGAGCCAAGGATAATGCCTCGCTGATGTGGAGATTTCGCGCCTCCAAGAGTTCGTCCATATTCTTCATGNGGATGTCTCCATCATNTTTTTTGAGGACGTGGACGTCCATAATGGATATGTATGCAATTTCCGCATTTAGGAATCATAATTCCGTTTTGCTAATGGTTATGAATGAGAATCATCAGGGGGGTTTCGTGCCGGGAACTTTCGATAGGAGCAGGGGTCGCGCTCTGACACGTGAGGTATCGCCTGACTACGCAAAGGCGGTATCGGAGTTCCTTGGTTCGAGAACNCCGAATTACGATAAGGCCATTGGTGCTCAGGAGGCTTATTTCGCAGCCTTAAGGGCTCATGGAGCTGAGATTGTCACACTTCCTGCATTGGAAGGTTTCCCGGATTGCTGCTTCACCGAAGATACTGCAATAGTATTAGATGACAAGGTCGTAATCACAAATCCCGGCCATCCAAGTAGGGAAGGGGAGCAGCATTCCATATCTGACTTTCTTTCGGATGATTTTACGATTGAGATGATGCCAGCTGGTGCTACCATGGACGGTGGCGATGTCGTGTTCTTCGACGATCGTTTTCTCGTCGGTTTATCGGCAAGAACCAATAAGGAAGGAGCGGCTTTTCTGACTGANCACGCTAGATCGATAGGTATCGATGTTCAACTCCTTGAAGTACCCAGTTCAACTCTCCACCTGACGACCGTTTGTTCTAGTCCCAGGATCGGTACACTAATTGCGGCAAGAGGCCATTTGACAGAAGCTGATCTCTCCTTCGCAGAAGAAGTAATCTGGATTCCAGAAGAAGAGGCCTATGCCGCTAACACTATCGCCTTCGGTGATAGAATAATTATGGCAGAAGGATATNTAAAGACTAGGCAACTCTTGATGAATGCTGGCTTCTCAATCACGACTATTGAGATGACGGAATTCAAAGAGGTTGATGCCAGTCTGACTTGTCTATCTGTTTTCATCGGATGAGTTGGTTGAGGTTATTTTTTTGACTCCCCNCACCGAATCCATTAACAATGACTCGTAGAGTCATTACGCCATGACTGAGCGGAACGCTAAGGTNAGGACTCCTAGCAGGGGTGTGAAGTCTTCGGCTATTCTGATGGTTATTTTCCTNATTCAAGTCGTTTCACCGGTGGTGGTTTCGGAAGAGGGGCTGGATGAAATGGTTATCTGTCAAGACGAGTATCTCGGTGGCGAATGTGACAGTAGGTTCGATGCCAGTGACGNGACCTCCAACGTTCCNTCTTGGGTAGAAGGTATGTTCAATTTCAATATGACCAGCCCCACTGAAATCCAGTTCCAAGCTTCTTGGGCCATTCGAGAGTGGGATCGTTCTGGGATGGGGTTATTCGATGGTCTTGGATCGAATTTGGAGCTTGACAACATTAACGATGGTGATGGTCTTCCTGCCGACGTATTGAGGTCTTCTTTCGATGAAAACTCAGATCCTAATGACCCTGGTTCTCCCACTGTGGAAGATACTCTCCTGAGTGAGATAGATGGGAGCATCGGCCAATTTCTTTCTGGTTGGGGGGGCTCTTCTACTCCAGAGACTGGTTGGACTGACCGAGTCTATCTTCCCGACTCTTCGGGAGCAGTCACTGGAGTAGATTGTACGATAGATCCTGCCCAGGATGGAGATGGAAACGCGTTCGAGCCTCCTATTTGCATATCCACTACAGTGAATATTTCATTAAACATCGGCGATACCTACGGAATTAGCGGAGTTAACGCAGAGAATCTCGATACGGCATTAGAAGGAATGCTTGTAATGGGATCGCAAGTAACTGCCAAATTCGATGTTTTAGTAAGTCCTGGGCACAAGGGGACATATGCAATTCATCCCCCAGAATATGCCTCTGTGACTCAAGCAGGCGGAAATGGTGGAAGCGAGGTTGGATCACTAGATGGGGCTTACCAGTACGGCCTGTGGGAGATTGACAACAGACAGCCCTCAGCAGGCCTTCTAGATGAAGACCTGCCTGGAGATCTGGACATGACAATGGGATTCAGACAGAGTGTCACAACTAGTGTGGTGAGCATAGGTTCTCAGGCAAAAAGTCTGGACCTCAGAGTCGAAGTGGATATGTCTGATGAAAACAATGCCTTTGTTGAAGTAGTGGCTGGAATTTATCAAATTCAGACTAGCACCCTGGATAGCTGGGGAGTCAAACCACTGATGGACAAAGACAAGGCTACTATTCCATTCATTACCTCTGACGGCATCAGGATGGCCTATCACACAGGTCTGCTAGATCTTTCCGAGATGTCTCAAAAAATTCCTGTAGGCGATATAGGACAGGCTGTTGCAAATTCTAAACCTGGATTGAATGTACAGATGGGGCCGTTCAAGTGGATTTCTAATTCTCAATCACCCCAGGACGTTGGTGGATTGAATTATACGCATAGTGTGGGTTGCATGAGGGGTGTTCATTTCTGCCTAGAAGGAGCGTTGGCTATGGAAGACAACTACCCAGTATATATGACCTCGACCAGCCATACATTCCCATTTAGCCTAGCTGATCTCCTAGGAGGCAATCTTGGGGCAGATGTTGGTTTCTTGAACTCCGTAACCGGTGATGATCTTGGCAAGCTTCTGAACTCCGGTCTTGAGTTCTCTACAGTTCTAAGCGATGACACAATCGAGAGTTTCGTAGGGGGTATGCTGCCGGTAGGAGTCAGTGCAGATTTGACTATGGCGATCGTCCTTCCTTCTTGGGCCTCAACTGCCGACGGAGGTAGTACCATCGAGCTATCATATCGAGTTTCAGGCGCACATGACGGTTCCATTAGCCTAGCAGGATCCGATTCATTCTCATGGCAACACGCTATTTGCTCCGAGACAAGTGCGGATGAGTGTAATGATCTGAGTGAAGACCGAGTTTGCACTTCTTCCTTGAAGACTTGTGCGTATGCGGATGTAGAGTTGGACCTCAAGAAGCTGTCTTTCGCGAGTTTGCCGATTAGTAAGGGAGTGACTTTTGAGTTCGAGCTCACTATTGACCTTGCTGTGCACAGAATTGCCGTACCGGAATCATTATTCGATTCATTGAACACTGATACTACTTCGTTGGGCTTGGAAGTTCTACCATCTGATTTACTGAGGGTGATTCTGGATGTTGGATCCAGGGGGGATCCCTTGGAAATTCCTTTCAAAATTTGCCAGAATGGTAAAAGCTACTGTGATCAGAGTTTGCCAATTTCAAACGACAATGCAACAGGGCTAACATACTTTACATCAAAGCTGGAAAATGATATTCAAGCGATGATCGAGGATGGTACTTCCGCATTGAGTAGTAATGAGGAATTTAGCGAAATTTTCGGGACTTTAGACCTGTCAGAATTCTCACTTGAAATTGGTTTCCCTGATGGAAATCTATTCGATGACGATTCTGTGATAGGAGATGAGCGCGGAATAGTGTTTAGTCTGAAAATCCCAATGGTTAGTTTCGCGGTTGGAGTTGGTAATTCATGGATGGAGCTCATCTCAATGGCACGAGGAGAAGAAGGGGAGGGTTTGAAGATTGATGTTGTTACAAAATCCAAGTCTGGAGCCTTGGTCGCACCTTTCCTGGACCCTATGGTGTCCGCGATGAGCGGCCTAACTAATGCNCTCGCTGGGAGTCTGGTTTCCCCGGACGGAATAAGGGGGCCCTCGAATTTTAGTGTAGGGATGCCATCGACGACAGTCGGGCCCGAAGAGATGGACATGCACTTGGGAGGATCGATGACCCTGATCCTCCCTCTGGGCATAGAATTGGAGGGAGTGTCATCGAGTGGTGGAGCTGTGGAGAGTAGGATAGATGAGGAGTCTCGAAGACAGGTGATTACCTACAAAATGGTGGCTGGCGAGGAGATGCCGGAGGCAGANCTAGAGTTTGGCGTACTTCTAACGCCTATGTGGGTCCTTACCCAAGTCCAATTCTACTTGATGGGTATGCTGCTCTTCTTCCTCTGGAGAGTCAGGCGAAAGTCTGTCAGAAGGAAGAAGAAGAGGCGAGCGATTGCCTTGGAGAAGATGGAGGAGGCGGCCGCTTCGAACGTGGGATATGTGGCTCCTCAGCCTACTGTGGAAGTGTTACAAGTTACTGATAATGGAATTGTAATTAAGAGAAGGCTTTCTTCGGCATAGTGGATACCATGAGAGCTTTCTTGATGGTATTCGTGATACTTTCGGCCCCTCTAAGCGGCTGCTTGGGAGGGGAAAGTAAGGAGGTTTCAGCGGAAGACTTGCAGGTGGGTCCGGAAACCCTGATTGCCGGAGTTTTCCAGAGGGTTACTTTCGATGCTGCCATGGATATGTCAATATTCATTCCATATTTGATAATTGATCCATCGAATTCATTCGTTCAGAATTCGACTGTNATTGATGTCCAAGGGACCTATACATTGGAGATTTTAGCGCCTCCTAGGGTTAGCTCTCTGGTTTTTCTAGTAGGTGAAATGGGGAGAGTAGATTGGCCTTTGAGGAAGGCAAACGAATCTTGGGAAACCTGGTTAGACAGGGGCGGATCTCTTGGCTCGGATGGTTTTGGGATATCAAGAACTATGGGGAATTCTACGCTAGATACGGTTGAAAGTAGTAATATGACAGGGGGAGAAGTTACCGTGAAGGTAGTTACTGCCCAGCGTCCATCATCTGTGCAATCTAGCGAAGGAGGGTCTCATTCGAGTGGTATCGTACATGGGAGAGAAGTCTACGAAAGAGTCTACGAGATAACCGATCCGACTGACACCTTTGACATCGTGGACGGGAAGGCAGGCTATTGGGACAGGTGGGCAGGTCAGGGCAATCCTGCCTATGAAGATGCGGCGCAGTACCTGATCTCGGAGTTATCGTCATTTGGTTTAGAGGTGATTGCACATAGATTCGAGTTTACTGATATTTTCGGGAGTCAGAATCCTGAGTCATACAATGTTTGTGCATACAAGTGGGGGGATTTGTTCCCGAACGAGTGGTTGGTTTTCGGCGCTCACTTCGATGTCGCCCCTCCGGCAAACGCCGTTCTTCTTGATCCTCATGTAACAGGCACAAGGACTTACGGAACCAGAGTGGGTGCTTACGACAACTCTGGTGGGACTGCTATGGTGATGGAGACTGCGCGTGCTCTGATGGACTTCGAGAGTCGTAGGACTATGGTTTTCTGTCTATGGTCTGGCGAGGAGGGGGGGAAAAGAGGTTCTGATTACTGGACCGACTATTACGTCAAAGAGGACAATCCAGATGTCACTGTTACCAACTACATCAATCTGGATATGGCTGGTGTGAATTGGCCTGGTGGCGGGGGCGCCCCCCATGGTGATCCAGATCCGCAAATCGATGAGGATGGCTATCCAAAGGACGCGGAGGTTTGGCCACTGAGAGTTTACATCGGGCCCGGGCCCAATCACGAAATTTTAGATCAGCCTGGAATGGTAGGCCTCTCAAACTGGATTGGCGCCGATGCATTGGGATTGGAAAGTCAGATGGGGACTTTGATAGGAGCGAACTACTCTGCTGAAACATGGAAAACAGATGTCTGGCTAGACAGTGGGAGGCCCGAAGTGATAGTTTACGAGGATACCACGGCGAGAAGCGATCATGCCAGCTTCCAAGATAACCTTGGGACGGTGACGATTGGTTTCGGCGGACTAGTTGACGGCTATTGGTGCTACCATCAGACATGTGATACTCTAGATGAATGGGAGCAGTGGATGGATACGACCGGAAAAGGGTACGGAGAAGAGAATACNGGAGTCGCGAATGTTGTGAATAGTTTGGATATGATTACCTGGTGGNCCCTAATGACGTTCTTCCATTGTGATGAGTCTCCGATATTGAATGCAGTATGAAGCCATCAAGCCACTTTAGATCGTGATTGTGGCATACACCATTGCCAACGCTACACAAAGACAGGTGTAGAAGATTGGCTCCGACCANTTTCTGATCTTTTTACCGTCCAAAGGCCCAAAGGGTAGCATGTTAAACGCACATAGGATTGAGTTTCCCCAAAGCCAGTAATAGATCACAGTGTTCAAGCCAGGTAAAGACCCCAGGGTAATCCAAGCCAAGAATCCGAAAACCCAGAGAATCATGTTGGAAATGGGCCCGGCNACTGCAATCTTTCCGAATTGATTCCTCGTAGCGTTGCCCGCCACCATTACAGCACCGGGCGCCATGAAGACTATACCTAGGAGTGCAGCAAGAATTAGTCCGAATCTTAGGCCGGCAGGATCAGCTCTAAACTCCGCCCAGCACCCATAGAATTTCGCTACNAACTTATGTGCAAATTCATGAAGTATGAAGGCAGGAGCGAGGGCAATTAAGGAAAGCACGCAATACAAGGGGNAAGAGCTCGAAAGACTGAAGATGCCCCCATCGAACATTAAAGCCAAGGCAATTGTGAATGCCCCTGTTGCTAGCATAAGGTGTCTTAATTCTGTTTTGGAGAAGTGCCAAATTGATCCTCTATGCAGCGGAATTGTCTCAATGATGTTGGGTTCATCAAACAAAGATGAGGTAAAGTGCTCTCCTCGGTTTATGTTAACCACTCGGACCTTTGGCTTTCTCCAGGATCCGTCGTCTCGAGCAGGAGAATGGGTCCCGGGACCTTTTCTAGACTCAAATGGGTCGTCATCGATCCACCAGGCCCTGGGATCTCTCTCTCGGCTCACGAGTTCTTGCCTCCGTGCTATGATATCAATGCTATTCGTCTCACTCATCCAGTATTTCCTCAATCTCTGAGATCAGCTCATCCCACGTCATGGGCTACTTGGGTTCGTTTCCTCTGAGGATTCTTCTCATTTCACTGATTTGAGTTTCGTCTGGTGGGTCCTCCAACCACTCGTTCTTATTCGAAACTTCACGAATTAACGAGCGCTTCTTGGAGATTTTTGGCTTGACTATGGTAGGTCTCTGTCCTGTTTTTTCTGGGTTGTGTTGATGGTCGGCTATCATTTCAGAGTAATTCAACATCCACTCTCCGTGCACATCATGGCCAACGTGGCTGAAAGGGTCTGCTAACATTGAGATCATCTCTCTTGCTAGTCTTTGCGCCTTCGTCTTAGCCTTCCCAGTGGTGAGTCTTTCCCTAGTGGCAGAGTGTTTCTGAATGCACACCTTACACCTGTTAGAGCCCGCGATATCTGGTGCATCACAGTTCAGACAACAAATAGAGAAGCCCATCTGCTCCATGGCCCTTCTAGGAAGCGACATACTAGGGGGGCTATGTGCACTGAGTTATCAGTCTACTCGAGTTAGAAGCTGGAGAGTTGTCCATATTCTTGCAGCAGGCTAGGACCGCTTCCGAGATAGCACAGAACTCCCCTTCTACCGCGCGAGTCTTCGGGAGTTGAGTTGTTGCCGGTAGCACATTCTCCTATACAGCCATCTGCGAAGGCGATGTATACCCTGCCTTGACGATCTATGTGCAAGTCATTGAAGTCAAGGAGATTCCTATTGGAACCGCCAATATCTCTGCAATCCCCGCTGTTTAGGCAGATGCTCCCTATCTGAACAGGGTCTGCGGATGCTCTTACTGTATGGAAGACTGGGTTTGGATCCAATGCGTTCAGGCTGTATGTCACGTACAGATAGTAGCTTACGTTACCATTGGCATAATGTGCATTACCATCCCATGGTTCACCGTCGATATTTGGTTGGCCGAGTTCGCCCGAATCGCTACTTCCAAGATAAGTTATGGCAATTCGGCCCGGATCGCCTGCGTCAACCTGTGGAAATGCGGTCGAGATTACTTGGTTGGGGCTTATTCGGATGCTTGTCTCACTCCATGTCTGACCTGAGTCTGTGCTGGTAGCCATATACACACCCTCGTCAGCCCCCGTCCAGATATGGTATGCATTTGATTGGGTATCCGTTGCTACTTCGGAGTTCTTCCTAGGATACGGAGTGCCTTGATCCTCGCCCATTGTTCTCTCAAACCACGTCAGACCGTTATCCTTTGATACGATTACCGTGGGTGTCTCAACTCTAGGTGTGACGTAAACAGTTCCATCAGGAGCGGAGGTGATTGCCCCGTGAAGTCCGCCATTGGTCGTCGCTAGGCCGAAGATCTGTCCTCCAGCCTCGAAAGTCGCTCCTCCGTCGAAGCTAGTGAAACAAAATATTCCTGCGAGTTTATTGTAGCAATAGTAGACCGCTTGTTCGTAGAATGCTTGTGAAAACTGGCCCCCTATTCCATAACCACTGCTGGTCCAAGGTCCTGAGGCGAGTTTGATGTGGTCGTTAATCGGCGTTGTACCTGAATCGTGAGGGTTGCCGATCCATGAGTCTCCATCGTCGTCACTCCAACAAATCCAAGAGGTCTCCAACCCTTGCATCTGTACATTGAATATTCTGTCTGTCTCTGGGTCTACCCATCCATAGGGGTCGTTTGTCTGGAACGCGCATAGCGGGCCCGTTACGTCTTCCCATGATGCTCCGTGATCGCAGGAACGCATCACTTTCTCGAAGGCAATGAAGAAGATGCACCCGCTGGAGGTTACCCCAATGCTGGGTTCGGCACCATCCTCACCGACATCACTGAAGTTGAATACTAGAGGAAGCGGGGGCAGATTGACTTCATAGCCGTCTGAGCCTGTCACGAAAACTAGCTGTGGGGTTTGCGCATCCTCTACTTCTTCCGATGAATTAGAGTCTTGGAGACAACCGGAAAAGGGGATAAGCAGTAGCATGAGAGTGGCTGTCATCGCCATCTGCGGCCTTTTCATCGGCTCTCGCCGTTTGNTATTGAACTTGAAACCTGCTGATTATTAGTCACTTCAGATTGCGTGATGCGTGGAAGGTGGAACCGTAGACCAAGTAGTGGTACTTGCAGGTGGTTTGGGAACTCGTCTCGGATCAATCTCAGAGAAGACCCCTAAGTCCCTGGTAGAGGTTGCGGGCCGACCAATTCTTTCCCATATCCTAGAATGGGCTAGCACTCAGGGATGTAGGACTGGTTTGATTTTGACTGGCCATCTAGGTGAGCAATTTGATGATTACTGCCCAGATTGCGATATGNNTCTCTCGTACCACCAGGAGCCACGCCCGCTCGGGACGGGTGGAGCACTATGGAATGCGAGAGACCTTCTAGAGGAGAGATTCGTACTTCTTTGGGGGGACGACCTGCACATGATTGATTATCCTCGACTAGTAGNAACCCATGTTTCTTCAGGCTGTGATTTAACCATGACAGTTACAGGTCAGCACTCTTCGTTTAATCTCAAACACGAGATGGGCCGAGTAGTTCGCTATGACAAGCACCTAACGATGCCAAGTGGGCTCAATGGTTACGAAGCTGGCACTAGTATCGTCCAGAAGTCTCTTCTGGAGGCTCNTGGGAGAGATGGTGTNTGGAGCTGGGAAGAGGTTGTTTATCCATGCATGTCCGGTCTGATTGCAGCTCACTTAGATGATACGCCCTTCTGGGATATCGGCACTCCCGAGGGTCTTGGTTTACTAGAGAGATTCCTGAAGGAAGGCTGAATCCGAAGAAGCTAGGGTTTCGCCTGGAAGTGCCCGTTCGTCNTTGAGAAGNGCTAGAATCATCCCTCCAAACCCGCCTCCCATCAATCTGGCCCCTAAGACTCCGGGCGTATGTTGTACTTTCTTCACGATTAAGTCCACCTCGGGCGTGCTAGTACGGATTTGCTCGCTTATTGACGCGTGGGAGAGATTCAGAAGGTTTCCAAGCTGGGTCGCATTGCAAGAAAGCGCCTCGCTGACTCTCAGGCTCTCGTTCTGGCAGTGCTTCTTCCTAGTTTCCTCAGTCGCATTCGGTACGTTATATTCCGTTTTGCTCAAGCTCCTCCTGATGCCCGTGTCCACCAACTTGAAGATCCAATCGTCGGGGATTNGGAAGTTCTTTACGTCCATTTTTTTGAAGTCTATCAGAGAAGCGCTACCGCTTTGTGAATGTGTAATGGCTATTTGGTCCAAGAGACCGCATCTCGATTTCAATATCTCATGCTCTATCCTCTGCGCTTGAGTGGCTATTTCCATTTTATTTCGAGGTCCTTGAGAGCACATCGCAATCGCTACGCAAAGAGCTGCAGATGAAGACAGTCCCGCTCCGACAGGAATATTGGACTCGACGCTGAGGTTTGCATTCCAACCTCCAGCGGCCTTCCACAGACGGACGATTGTTTCCTCGCCCCTAATGCCCTCGTCTCTGCTTGTCGCTGTCATAACCAACCTATGTTGNCTTGAAAACGCAAGAGAGAGGCCACCGAAGTGATCGGTATGTTCTCCAATAATGTTTATCCTTGCTGGAACAGATGCTACTCTTTTCATCTCAGATTGCCACCCAGACTTGGTCATCAATACTGATCAGAATCCTATCTGATCCTCATGGCCGCATTCAGGATGTGCGCATATCACCTTGTACCTCTCTCTTTTGGGCCTAGGTATCTCCATCCTACTGCCGCACATAGTGCAATGATGTGTGATTGTTTCTGGTTCTTTACTGATCGTCTCCTCCACTTCATCGAAGTCGCTTAGAATCGTCTCTGAGGAGGATGTCGTCCAGCCGATCTGATCTGAATANGAGTCCGTGTCCTCTGATAATTTTTTAGCACGAAGACCCAATTTAATTTTGATTCTGCGTCCTTTCTTCTTCGTAATTGGGGGAGTTCCGGGTNTTCCTTTCTTAGGGTTTGGCTTTCTTTTCTTGNCATTAGGTCTTCCTTTTGGTCGCTNTTTCGGTTGACGCTTTGGTTTCTGATTGGGCTTCGTCTTCTTTTTCCTATCCGGCTTTGTCTTTGATGGTGGTGCCTGGGGAGCAGCTGGGGGCGGAGGCGGTGGTGCCTGGGGAGCAGCTGGGGGCGGAGGCGGTGGTGCCTGGGGTGCAGCTGGGGGCGGAGGCGGTGGTGCCTGGGGTGCAGCTGGGGGCGGAGGCGGTGGTGGTCGTTTGNCTCCGTCCTCAGACATGGGTATCGGACTCAGGAGAGGCTTGCTCCCTTTGAAAGAATCGGGAGAGGGTTCGTTTTATGCTGGGTATGTCAGGAGGGAATGCACTTGAATTGGGGATATAGTGTCTCTAGCTCCAAGACCGTCCAATTCGATTAAAAACATTGCACCGATAACTGATGCTCCACATGCTTGGCATAGTCTTGTGCAAGCAGAGATTGTTCCGCCAGTAGCTAGAAGATCGTCGATAATGATGGCCTGCTGCCCGGGCCGAATTGCGTCTTCATGAATCTCTAGTGTATTCGAACCATACTCCAGAGAGTACTCTTGGCTCAGTGTGACGTGCGGTAGCTTACCGGGCTTTCTAACCGGAACGAAGGCGCAGCCGATCCTTTCTGCCAATAGAGGTCCGAAAATGAATCCTCTTGCTTCAGGTCCGACGATAACATCAGGAGTCCATCCGAGCCTTTCTAGGTCCTCGGAGAACCGGTCTGTAATGGAAGAAAGCAGACCTGGTTCACCGAGGACCGGTGTGATGTCCCTAAACAACACCCCTTCGATGGGGAAGTTCGGAACTGTTCTAACTGTGTTCTCGAGCTTCTGGATCAGATCGTCTGACATGCTGTTAGCTCCTTTGGCTTTCGAAACACCCCGTTATTCTGGGTTATGTTTCGCATTTACTTGATCAGTCAATCGTTACGTTTCCGTAGAACAGAATCATTGCTATAGCGAGCCCCCACATCACCATGCTGATATCNTTGTGCTTTCCGGCGAGGGCATTAATCAAGACATAAGTAATGATTCCCCAGGCTATTCCAGCAGCAATNGAATAAGTGAATGGCATCATTACCATTGTTACAAATGCGGGAATAGAGTTCCCAGTATCTGACCAATCAATATCCGCTGCTTGTCTCATCATCATTGCTCCAATAACCACCAGAGCAGGCGCCGCTGCGAATGTTGGTATTTGCTTGAACAATCCCGCAAGCAGAAGGCCCGAGAGCATCAGAACTCCGACTGTGACTGCCGTTAGGCCGGTCTTTCCTCCTTCTTCTACACCTGCTGCTGACTCGATGTAGGTTGTTGTCGTGCTAGTGCCGAATGCAGCTCCTACAATTGTCGCGCCGGCATCTGCCATGAACGCTTCGTCGGAGTTGTGTAGTTCGTCAGTCTCCTCGTCAACATATCCTGCTTGCCTCCCAACTGAATATAGGGTCCCTGCAGTGTCAAAGATATCCACAAACAGGAAAGCCACCATGATCAAGAAGAAGTCAGCATAAGAGACACCGTCGCCNAGATCTCCGAGACCGTCAGCTCCAAAAGCAGCGAAGAATGACTCTTCAGGGAAGTTTGCCACNTCGAATATTGCTGAGAATGAGAAAGTTACCTCGGCTGCGTTGAAGTCTGTAACATTGTATGTATCTACAACTGGATCTCCGATGGAAGCGATTATCCATGCGATTGCGCTTGTTCCAAGTATACCGTACGCAATTGCTCCTTTGATTCCGCGAGCCATCATCGCGGTTGTTGCAATGAGGCACGCCATGGCCCAAAACTCTCCGTTTGTGTACGTTATTCCGTCTAGCTCATGTGTCAGCTGAACTAACGTCGCTGAATCGTTTANTATCCATCCCATCTCTCTGAGACCGATGATTGCTAGGAACATCCCAATACCTGCACCCGTCGCAATCTTCAGATCCTTCGGGATAGCGTTAATCATGGCCGTTCTCGCCCCAACCTGAGGGAGAGATAATATCAGGAACAATACTCCTTCCAAGAATACGGCGAAAAGCGCCATCTGCCAGCCGATCCCATTATCGCCGAGTACGACTGTATACGCAAAGTATGCGTTCAAGCCCATTCCCGGAGCCAAGGCGAACGGTAGGTTCGCCCACAATCCCATGATTACACAACCCACGAACGCAGCAACTGCGGTCGCGAATAGTGCATCATCGAAAGGTATCCCAATAGGGCCAGATTCATCTGTTGCTGTGAACCCTAGTTCCAGCATATCTGGGTTGACGAACAGAATGTACGCCATTGTGAGGAAGGTGGTAAGACCTGCCCGCAACTCTCCCTCTAGGGAACTACCCTTCTCTGTATATCCAAAGTAGTCATCCAATTGTTTTACTTCCATTTTTTCACCTTTTTTTCTATTCCAATGGTGAGTTGTCACTCACCTAGTTGACCGACTGACACCTCGGCTTATGTACAATGTCTAGATAAATTAGGATTTCAAGGTCCGAATCATGGATTATCCTAGTTCGAGAGTATTTGTATTTGAGGGGATATGGACCCTTGTTTCCTCTGCAATTTCGGTAGCAATTGATTGCGCGGGTTCTTCCTCGGCATGGAAAATTATGGTTTCTGCTGGTGAGCATTGTCTGACAAATTCACAGATCGAGTCGTGATCAGCGTGATTGGATAAGTCGAATTTGTCTATCTCAAGTGGAATTCTTGTNTGGCGGCCGTAAATGCTTAACGCACCTGTCTCTAACAGCCTCCGCCCCCCTGAGCCCTCGGCCTGGTANCCTGTTAGCAGTATTGCATTCGAGCTATTATGTCTAAGTCTGTTTAGNTACCATATCGCTGGGCCCCCGTCTAGCATGCCGCTGGTGGTTACGATTACATCCGCACCTATCGCTTTTTTTCGGTCTGACTTCCCGCTAACTCTCTTCGCCCACTTGTATGCCGCTTCCATTTCATTTGGGTTTCTGATAAAATCCCGGCAAGTAAGCCATTGCCTAGTGACTCTCGTACCCATTCCGTCATAGTGGACATTCAGTTCTGGGGCCTCTCTATGGAGTATCCTGAGGATGTCTTGACCCCTACCCGAGGCGAATGCAGGGATCANTGCAGTGCCGCCTCTGGAGACTACCTCAAGTACCCGCGAAACGAGTCTGCCTTCCTCTTCCGCCCTATCTGGATGCTGTCTGCCGCCATACGTCCCCTCTATGCAAAGGATGTCGCAATTCCTCGGAATTGCCTTAACTGCATTAGGGCTATCTCTAGTGTCTAGGTCCCCCGTCCACAGGATATTCAACTCAGGCGTCTTAATCTCTATCATTGCTGCNCCTGGAATGTGTCCTGCGGGGAGAAGTCGGCACTTCCACGACCCTACCTCGAACCAAGTATCGAAATCGTGCTCTACCCACGAAGATAATGCCTCTTCGAGATCTCTTTTATCCCAACCCAGTGGATATCCNTCGATATCAGATACCTTGTATGTGTCTGACCACATTATCTCAGAGACCGCAGCAGTGAGTTTGGTTCCATGAAGCCTTGTGCCATGGGAAGTTAGCCAAGGAGCCATGCCGATATGGTCGATGTGTGCATGTGTAAAAATGGCGTCTTGTACAAATGGGGACTCTGATGGGTATCTAGGGGGCTTAGTGGGTGCTAATCCGTAGTCTATCAGTAACCTCGTTCCTGTCTTATCCTCTAGGATGCACCCCACATTTCCAACTTCTCTAGCACCGCCTAGAAAATGAATTCTTATCCCCTTCTTCGGTGGTGATTCGGGGTATTGGGTTGTGCTCCCCGCACTGTAGAGAACCATTGAGAGTCCTAGACACCGTGAGCATATGAATCAGACCCCAACCCTGCTACTTCCACTGGAACATATTGAAAAATTTGAAACATCCAGGTTTCTCAGTCGTACTCTAACCGAGTCAAATGAGAAGAATTAAGTTCCTTAGATGAAAGAACTTCAAATGNATACTATTCCGATAAAAATAATCAGGATTAACTGTTCAATCATTCAAACAATACAGAGTTCCATGTGAAATAGGGGGGTAGGGGAGGCAACATTGAGAGGCAGCGCTGCCTGCCGAGGACATGCCGAGAAGACCGGACTATCGTTTCGAAGTTGATGACGATCGGTGCTTTGGGTGTGCAGCATGCGTAGCACTCTGTCCGGTAGATGCATTATCATTGGAAGGCATTCTAGCGGTTGTTGACGAGCCAAAGTGCACCCATTGTGAGCACTGTATACCTGCTTGTCCGGTACACGCTCTGACTATCACTAATTTTGAGTTGAGTCTTGATACTTCANCTATNTCTGTTATCGGGGCCAATGTATGAGGCAGCTCATAATTTTAGGAAATACACTTGATGCACTATCTGCAGCCCATTACATCCTGGATACTTGTCAAAACATAGAAGTNCAACTAATCTCGGAAACAGCAGAGATAGGCCTNTCCGCAGAAGCACCCGGAATATTCGAGAAATGGCCACCTTGCCCGAATCACTGGCTCTCAGATATGAAATCTCAGACCCCAACGCAAGAATCGACTGCAGTNAGAAGATCTTGGTTCGAAAAGTCTCTCGCAATACAACTATCCAAAAGNGGGTGTAACATACANTTGAAAACAAGAGCCTCGAAAATCTCTTCAGACAGTATCCAAGTCTTAGGCGCAGGNGCTATAGGNAGAAACACAATACACTATNATGCGATTTTAGACTTCAGGCAAAATAATGTTGGCCCAGAGTGGTTCGGGGGCATTCTTTCTTCTAAATTAGGATTCTCCGGAGAAATTTCAGGATTTAGGCCCGATGGAACTACCGAAGTATGGTTAAATGAGAGTAGAAACCGTGTAAATAAT
>PAVV01000028.1 GCA_002713185.1 Methanobacteriota archaeon
TCTGCCCAAACTTGTGATGGTGAAAGTTGATCCCGACAATTCATCCAAGCTCGCACTACCGTCTCTCGCAGCACCAGATACTCTTTGCATTTCAGAGGCTGCTCTCCAAATATCCATTGTCTCAACATTCTTCACCACAGGAACGTACAATCCTCTTTCCGTCTGGGTCGCTATACCTAAGTTGACTGCTCCATGTCTATTTACTACTCCTTCTTCATCATTATAGTGGGCATTACACTCTGGATGTTCCGGCATAATCTTAGACAGGGCTAACATGATGAAAGGGAGATAAGTTAACTTGGGCTGTGAATCATCTCTAGATGCATTGAGGACCCCTCTTAATGATTCTAGCTCCGTTATATCCAACTCCTCAAAGTATGAGAAGTGAGGTATTCTCGACTTACTCAGAGTCATCTGTTCGGCAATCTTTCTCCTTAGTCCTACGACCTTGACTTGAGAAACTTCGGTTCTCTTCGTAGAGTATGATGCAGGCGGTGCCCCTGAGACAGNCCCTCCTGCNGCTATGAANGCATCCAAATCCGCATGCCTAATCCTTCCTGCAGGGCCTGAGCCTCTTACTTCTGAAAGGCTAACGTCACTNTCTCTTGCCCTCTTCCTAACTGCTGGACTTGCAAGAATTCTAGTACTGGATTTTTTCACTGGCGCCGNNGCNATAGGCTCCTTTCTGGGGATCTTTATTTCTGGTAANGGAGCCTCTTCAGGAACATAGCTTTCAGTGGGTNCAGATGATGGAACTCCCTCNGAATCACTTANATCTCCCAACTCTGNCTCTATTTCCTCTGATTCATTTTCCATCGAGTCATTGGTTTTGGATCCTTCTGAGTTTATCTCAAGAAGAGTCGAACCTACAGCAATCATATCTCCAACTCCTCCACTGAGGGAGTCTACAGTCCCACTAACCGGCGAGGGTATAGTAACTGTCGCTTTATCCGTCATTACATCAACGATTGGGTCGTCTTCTGCGACTGTATCTCCTACTGAGACATGCCATTGTACAATTTCCCCTTCGACAACTCCTTCTCCAATATCTGGAAGTTTGAAGACAAAATTTCCCATGCTAATCCTCCTGAGTTTTTGCTATCGCGTCGGCTATTCTAGTTGGTCCGGGCATGTAATCCCATTCAGTAGTATGGGGGAATGGTGTGTCCCAGCCAGTNACCCTTTCTATCGGGGCTTCCAAATGGTAGAAGCACCTTTCCTGAACAGAAGCAGCCATTTCAGCCCCGAAACCGCTAGTTTTTGGCGCTTCGTGAACAATCACACAGCGACCGGTCTTCTTTATCGATTCTAAGACTACCTCTTTGTCCCAAGGAACAAGTGATTGNAGATCTATTAAGTCACAAGAAAGGCCACTTTCCACAATACCTTGTTGACAAACATGAACCATTGCTCCCCAGGAAATTACAGTACAGTCATCCCCTTCCATAGCCAATCTTGCTTGGCCTATGGGGATGCTATAGTGACCATCAGGAACTTCTGCCTCCGGGTGATCAGACCACGTTGGAACGTTGTGGGGGTCGCCATAGAAAGGTCCTCTGTAGCATCTTTTCGGTTCAAAGAAAACTACTGGGTCGTTACTCTCTATTGAACTAATCAACAGTCCCTTCGCATTGTATGGGGTTGAGCAATATACCACCTTGAGGCCTGGTGTNTGTGTGAATTGAGATTCAGGAGATTGAGAATGATGGTGTCCACCCCTGATTCCTCCCCCCGCAGGAGTTCTCAGAGTTACTGGGCACCAGTATTCCCCACCAGACCTGTGTCTTACCTTGGCCATTTCATTTACTATCTGGTCATAGGCAGGGAAGATGTAATCAGCGAATTGAATCTCAACTACTGGCCTAAGCCCGTTAATGCCCATTCCGAATGCGGTAGCAGCTATCCCTCCTTCGGAGAGAGGTGAGTCGAATATTCTATGTTTGCCATGCTTTTCCTGAAGTCCGTCAGTTGTTCTGAAAACTCCTCCAAAGTAACCCACATCTTCTCCGAATATTACCACATTCTTGTCGTTTTTTAGCATTATATCTAGAGCACTATTTAGGGATTGAATCATATTCATGTTAGCCAAATCTACTCCCCCATCAATTCATCATGCTGCTCTTTTAGGTGCCAAGGCATCTCTTCGTAGACTTCGGTGAATATTGTTTCAGCAGAAGGNTAAGGACCATTGGCTAGGTCTCCGAATTTTACTGCCTCTTTGTAAGCATTTACAACTTCTGAATCTATTTTTTGGATTAGCTCTGAATGCTCCTCCTCACTCCATTCTCCAATGTTGACNAGGTGTTTCTTCAATCTCTCCACAGGATCTCCGCCCGGCCATTTGGCATGCTCATCTTTCGGCCGATATCTGCTAGGATCATCACTGCTGCTATGCGCTCCAGCCCTGTATGTAAGCACCTCAATGTGGGTAGGGCCGGAGGAAGCAGCTGCTCTTTCTCTAGCCCATTTTGTAACGGAGTATAGGGCAAGGAAATCATTTCCGTCAACTCTGATCGATGCAATCCCATAGGGCAAGCCTCTGGTAGCAAAGTTGCCAGTTCCTGTGGCGAAGTTCGCGTGAGTTGAGATTGCCCATTGGTTATTTACAAGATTCAGGATCACTGGAGCATTATAGACGCTGGCGAAATTAAGCGCATAGTGGTAGTCTCCTTCGGCACTAGCACCATCCCCAATCCAAGTAATCGTAACCTCGTCAAGACCCTTNTGCTGCGAGGCTAGTGAAACTCCTACAGCTTGACTAAATTGTGTCCCTACCGGACTTGATATAGAAATGAAACGCCCTTCTCTGAATGAGTAATGAACCGGCATTTGCCTGCCCTTGATGTTATCCTCCTCATTGCCAATACAATGGCAGATCATACTAACCATATCTCTGCCTCTGACGAATTGAGCTCCTGGTTGTCTGTAGCTAGGGAAAATCCAGTCCTGCTCCTCCAGAGCCATTGTCTGGGCAATTGCAACTGCTTCTTCACCAAATGACCTCATGTAGAATGAAAGTAGCCCNGTCCTTTGCATCTTCATCATCCTATCATCNAAAATTCTCAGNCGNAACATATGCTCCAGCCCCATTTGCAACTCATCAGCAGATAATTTCGGATCCCAGGCTCCCGATGCGTTCCCTTTGTCATCAAGGACTCTTACTAGCCCATTGGCCAGAACTTCTGTATCCATGTAGTCGCAAGTCTTGGGATCAGGCTTCTTGAAATCCCCCGGCACCCACTCCCATTTTTCGAAGCTACAGTCATCTCCAGGACGAAATGGGGCGTCTGGGACGTCAATTCTAGATTCTNTTCTGGAACTCAAACTTTAGCCCCCGCTACTTTTTCTCCGGAAGAAAGATGACTAATTGCAGATCCGGTGGAGTCTCTGGTGACNACAGGTTCACCGCCCATGGCTTCATCCCAAAGTAGGCCTGCTCGATAACTGGATCTTACAAGGGGTCCGCTAGCTACAGCTTTGAAACCTAAATTTCTGGCCTTCCTGTCCCAATCTGCAAACCTATCCGGTTCCGGAAAACGGTCAACTGGCAGATGACGAGAACTTGGCTGAAGGTATTGCCCTAGAGTGATAATATCTACACCAGCCTCCCTGATCATGACAAGAGCCTGTTCGATTTCTTCATCCGTTTCTCCTAATCCAACCATCAGACTAGTCTTTGTCATGACATCAGGGCGAGCTTCCTTAGCACTTCTAAGAATTGATAGGGATTGTTTGAAAGAAGCCCTCCTATCCCTAACTAACTTGTCTAGTCTGGGAACGCATTCTACATTGTGGGCAAAGACTCTCAGGGGGATGCCATCAAGCAGTTCATCCAAGGCTTCTAGATTTCCATCAAGATCTGAACATAATAACTCTATTCCGACTCCCGGACTCCTGTCTGCAATCTCATTTATACAACTTCCATAATGCCTTGCACCCCCATCTGGGAGGTCGTCCCTGTTCACCACGGTAATTACAGCATAGCTCAAACCCATTTTTGAAACCGCATCAGCTAGCTCTCTTGGCTCATCCGCATTCAATGCCGGAGGACTCTTTACTGTCCCCACTGCACAGAATCTACAACCCCTTGTGCAGACATCCCCTGCTATCATGAAGGTGGCTGTACCCTTGCCCCAGCAATCGTGTATGTTGGGGCATCTCGCCTCCTCGCATACAGTATTCAATCCGTGCGAAATGACTTTTGATTTCGTATCGTTGTATCTCCGTTGCGAGTTTCCCGTGGGAAGAGATGTTCTAAACCATGGAGGAAGTCTTTTTCTCAAGGATTTCCTCTTCTCTAAGGGGCTCATGGTTGGGCTTATGCCACAACCCACAGCCGCCTCTTTCTGAGATTCGATGATTGGCAGTCGCCTCTCCATCAATATTAGCGGATGGAAGAACGACATTAACCGTTCTCATTGAAAGGTCCCTTTCTTCTAGCAATCGGTAAAATGTAATGCCCCTTGCGGGTAGCATGGGCGGAGCAGTATTAGTAACAGGAGGGTCAAAGAGGATTGGGAGGGAAATCTCTCTGAAGCTGTCAAAGGCGGGTTTTTCAGTAGGTATTCATTATAACTCGTCGGGAGATGCCGCCTCAAAACTCTCGAAAGAAATTGAAGAGATGGGCGGAGAAGCCTGCACTTTGCATTGCGATTTGAAAGATGCCGAATCTGCAAGATCGTTGATAGGCGAGATGTCTGATTCACTTGGGCCTCCAGTGGGGTTAGTCAATAATGCCTCTCTCTTCAAGCTGGATAGGATAGAGGATATTTCTCAGGAAAACTGGAATAGCCATATGGAAGTAAATGTTCTTTCCCCCCTGGTGATGATTAGCGAATTGTCCAAGAGTCCTACAGTCGCAAATCCTTGGATTGTGAACATCTTGGATTTCAAGATTGAATCTCCCAATGCTGATTACCTCTCTTACACGGCTTCAAGATTTGCGATGCACGGACTTACATCATCTTTGGCGATAGATCTAGCTCCTGAAATAAGGGTTAATGCAGTGGCCCCAGGACATATCCTAACCAGCGATATTCTGGGAAAAAATGCCTTGGAAGCGGCCCAATCAAAGTCTCTGCTGGGGTACGGAGCAACTTCCGAGGAGATTGCTGAGGCAGTTCTATTCCTAGCAACCTCAAAGTCGATCACTGGGCAAACTATCTTCGTGGATTCCGGAGAAAGGATGAATCAACGTAGAAGAGATCCTGCTCTTGAAGGGGTAGATGGGTCTTGAATCTAACAACCCCCCATCTAATTTCAGCCATCAGAAATATGGGCCCGAATGAATGGTCTACTGTTCGTTTGGAGAACTCGATCAAGTATTTTGAGGTAGGTGCACACGATCATGAGAAGGGGGTGGAGCAACCAGTAAGATTTGATATAGAAGTATTAATCAATGAGTCAAAAAAGCCTAGAAATGACGATTTAGACGAAATTCTCAACTATGAATTTCTACATGATGCCGTGGAAAAAACAATATCTTCTAGGTATTCGCTTCTCGAGACCATCGCGTCAAATATTCTAGACAAAATTCTTGAGCCAGAGGTCGTTATCGCAGGGGTAGTTTGTGTAACAAAACTATCGCCAAAAGGTTTTGACGGGGCATTCGGAAGTACTTTGGTAAGGCTAAAGCCCAATTTCCTCATCTGATGGTGCAGGGGGTGGGATTTGAACCCACGAAGCACTATGCACCGGAGCTTAAGTCCGGCCCCTTTGACCAACTCGGGTACCCCTGCAACCTTCCGACATCAGACTTTCGATTTCAACCGAGCGGAGCATAGGGTGCAATAACCGATGCATCTGCGACTCCAAACTCCCGAACTCTTTAACATCCAGAATGCCGCGCATTATCGTGAGTAAACTAAGTCACCTACTTTGCCAGAGGGATCAATCTTTAGTTTGTGTATGTTTGACATTACTTATTTTGGCCCCATTTGGCACTCATATGGAACCCCCAAAACTACCCGATCTAGTGATCAAAAGCTCTTCAGAGAGCGCTCCTGACGCGAATCAATACTCCTTGTACTTCGCAGATCCAGGCGATAATCAGACCTCTGGTATGGACGGATTAATTACTACAAAGGCCCCTAAAGCAAGTGATGACCAATTTACAGCTAGCGCATTAGATGATGACGTCATGTTCATATCAAATTCAATGATGTCAACCATTGAGTTCTTTGGAAGGCTAAATTCCCAGAATGGGACATACTATATCCCCATTGAATTATTCCTAAAGGCCGAGGGTCCTTCAGACAACTCTGATGTCGATTGGACGGTAACAATTATGACGAATTCAGGCTCCATAGGTAGCCATACGTTCAGTACAGATGTCTGCTCATCTTCTTTTGGTAGCACCTGTGACTTTGAGGATGAGGATATCGAGGTAAATATTGGTTCTTCAGAATCCTTCGAGGTTAGAAAGGACCAGCGACTTACTGTAAAGGTTAGGGCTAGCATGTCGGGCTGTGACGGCGGCGGTAGTCCGTTTGGAGGGTCAGATTGTACAGCAGAAGTAGCATTTAACAAGATAGACGACCAATCAAGCAAGTTCTCAATGATGGAGGCAGATGGAAATGCCCTAATGAATAGCATTATTGTTGTCCAGAGGGATGGTGCAAATATCGCAGAAGGGCCAGAACTAGACTGGTACCCCAACGATATTTTGGAAGACAGAAAGATGCAGTTCTCCATAGATGCAATCAGTGCTTTCGGACGGGCAGATATTTCTAGAGTAGAAATACTGATGCGAGGTCCTGATGGAAGTTATGAGATTGATGAAAGAATTACCGGTGATATGGAGGACATTGAAGATTCAAGTACTGGCATATATGGCAAATACCTCCATACATACAAGAGCGGACTTGAGCCTGGGGAGTATAGTGTCACACTGAAGATTATCGATGTGGGTGGAAATGAGATTGAAATTGAGCACGAACCTATCGAAATGCATCAGTTCGGCGTCTCGCTAAAACACAGATTCGATAGGGGCGTAGAATACTTCGCTCCGGACAAGGTAACGCCAATACCATTAGTTCTGGTCCACAGAGGGGACTCCACAAAATCTATGATCGTGCGGCTTGAGGTTGAGACTAATCTAGACTCATCTTGGTTGGTTGAATTCGACTCGCCCGGGGGTTATGAGATGAGTTCTGGAGGTAATGTACTGAATCCCTCGCTTTCTCTTACCGCCCCAGAAGACCTAACTGGAATGCCCAAGAAAATCACGATCAGGGCCATTGCAGAAGCAGATGTCGATGGCCAACTCTCGGTAGTTCATCAGGATACTCTAGTTCTGACAGTTGAGAAGATTGATGTTTACCAGCCTCCTGTAGTTTCAATATGGTCCGATGACCACAAGGTCCCAATTGCTAACTCATCCAGGGGTGATGCTTTGGACAGCACAATACCTCGTTTCGCAGAGTACGGGGAGTTCAATCCGTTCATACTAGAGATTTTCAATACGGGGTTCGACTCTGACTATTTTAGAATTGATATCCTGAAGAGATCTAAATCTATATTCCAATTATTTGACAATAATACTGGACAGAGAATTCTGGAGGACGAAGGTGATGGGACTTTTCATACTCCCTTGATGGAGAGGCATAATACTCAGGTCTTGATTTTGGGCGTAAAGCCAAGCCTGGACAGAGACGATCTAGACATCGGAGAAATTGAAATAGAAGTCATAAGCGGTGGTAACTCATCTTCCAGTACGCTGGTTTCATTCACTGTTCAGCGAACCTACGGGATTCAGGGGGAGATTTCTCAGGATTGTGACGGCACTCCTCTTGGCCATATGAGGGTCTCATTGTGCGCCGCTGGTCAGGATCGCCCAGTTTTAGATTTCAGAGCCCGTATTTCCAATAGCGAAACAGAACAGCAGTCGGCATCATGGTGGATCCTTCAGAATCCCGCTTCATTACCTGAGAATACCGATCGTAACTATGCCTACGGCCAGTGGGAGTATAGAATCACAGATTCAGATGGCGAGGCTGTTCCAAGAGTCTCTTTGGGGCCTGGGGATTTTACTGAGGTCTCGATAAGCGTGACTCTGACTAATCAAGTTGAAGTTGGAAATCATACCATTTATCTACGAATTATCGAAGATATCGATGATGAAGATCCAAGATACTTCGACCTCCCCATGACCTTCGAAATTGAATCAGACCCCCCAAATCTAGAAATTGTTCAAGTTTCACAGAATACCAAGCTCACCCCGGGAAGTGAGCACTCTATCCAGATGAAGGTTAAGAACGAGGGAAATAGCCCAATGACGGTATTACTCGAGGCCGATGTAGAAAAGGGCGGATGGTCGGTGGATATCGGGGGTCTGTCAGGATCTCCTCTAATTGAAATAGAGCCCTTTGGAGATGCTACATTTTCCATAGAAATAACAGTCTCAGGGTCTGCAAATAACGGAGAGTCAGTCCCCATCATCGTAACTGCCACCCCTCTTGATACTGAGCAGAGCTTTTCCGATTCTGCGACTGCTAGGTTCACCCTCACTGCGACTGTTGAGATTAGTTCGATTTCAGAAATAATACTGAACGAGATTTCCCATCCTCGGCCCGTGACATTGGTTGTTGCCCTTGTCGCAGTTTTGCTGTTGTTTGCCGGTATCCAAGGAAGCGTGAATAGGAGGAGGTGGGCTGCTCAGATGAGGGTTATGGAGGCACTTTCAGATAATGAAGAAGATAATCCTGTTCATGATGACATTCCCGCTCCAATCCAATCTCAGGAGCAACCTGTGGATGCCGAGAGATACGAAGAAGAAGATATTGAGCTGCTGTGATCGAAGTTATTGTACGAACGACGCTCCATTCGTCTTAAGACCACGACTTTGCGCCAACAAAAATGGAAGTGTCATGATGTTCGTAATATCCGATTATGATGAGACAAAAATATCACCGAACAAGAGGTCGGCAACTTTCCTCACATTCTTGATGTTATTTTCTAGTCTCTCAGCGATATTCATTTCTTCCGAGGAAGCATCAGCTAACACAAATGATCAAGATTCAGATGGTCTACCATATGGGATAGAATTCTTGATCAATACCCAACCTCAGGACTGGGACTCGGACAATGACGGACTCCCAGATGGATGGGAATGGCAATATGGCCTCGATCCACTATCATCAGTAGGCGAAAATGGCTCCACAGGTGATCCCGACTCGGACGGTCTTACCAATCTAAACGAATATTTGTATTCCATTCCTACTGGCTGGGACGAACCTTCTACTCCGAATATCCTAGAGAACGGTGTTTGGTGGAACGGGACAGTACCCGTTTCAAACTGGGACGAGGAGAGTGCTATGCAAGTCCTCCAAGGATCAGGAACAGACGGTGCAGATGAAGATCCAGTCGGAAATATTTGCAGAGACACCTTCGATAATGATCACGATGGAATGGTCGATATGGACGATTCGGATTTTGATGGTGATCTAGATTGTGACTCTAATGATGACGATGGCGACGGGGAAATTGACGAGGATCCGAATGGCTGGGATACAGATGGTGATGGCATGCCGGATGGTTGGGAAGCAGCCAATGGATTGGACCCGACTTCTAGCTCAAATCAAGATGGCACATTTGGTGACCCCGACTCTGATGGACTCGCCAATATATACGAATACGTCAATCCGGCATGGGGAACAAGGAATGGCTCCTCATTCCCACCAGTACAATACTTCAGGCCCGGTCCTACCAATATGACTCAGACCGAATCCCCATGCAATCCAATCCTATCCTTGGGTCCCGGAGGATGTGAGATATTCACTGCAGAGGTAGATGGAATTACTCAGACTGATCCTTTCAACAACGACACCGATGGAGATGGGCTCAATGATTCTCTGGAGGCCCTAGTTCTCCTCACAGATCCCACCTCTCCCGATACAGACTCCGATGGAATTCTAGATGGGATAGAATTCAATGGCTCATATGGGGATCCAGCACAAGCTTCCGACCCAAGGAATAACAATACGGATGGGGATCATCTGGACGACGGCGATGAGGACCTCAATGGGAATGGAATAATTGACGACGGAGAGACCGATCCGACAAGAATTAATGACGAAGGTGACTTTGATGGAGACGGTCTTCAGAATTGGGAAGAAAACAACTCATGTACACTCTGGAATGTCTTCGATTCAGATGGCGGAGGGATAGGGGATGGAGATGAGGAATTCCCGGGTCAGACGAATCCTTGCACATCCATTTTTGAACTCCAATTTTCTATTGCGGACTGGGATGCGGATTCAGACTCTCTTTCTCTTAACTCCACTGTAGGCATTGATCCCGACCCAGTTGATTGGAGAAGTAGAGCACCTCATGCCTACTATATTTCTCCGAACGGATCCCGAATTCCATTTATTTACAGTTCAATGCAATCGCCATTCTTGAAAGGTGTAGACACTGCACCTCCTAACGGATCAACAACCATCGTAATCACAAACGGCTCTTGGTGTTGGAACGCAACTGCGGGAGCTGTAAACGAACCATGGTGCGATGATGACTACAAGGATACGGATGGGGACGGTTTGGCAGATTGGGAGGAACTTCATGCGATTTGGGGTTTCCTCTCAGATCCCAATGTATTCGACACGGATGGCGACGGTGTGGGGGATCTCTCCGAGACCCTCAATAGTACAGATCCCCGTGAACCTTGTGATAACGTCCTAGATTCAGATGGTGACGGCCTAAACAACTACTTCGAAAATACAACCGGTTGTCTGATGATATATGGCCCGGGACAATTCGGTCTCGGAAGTAATTTCACCTCAGATATCTGGTTTACACTTTGGAACTCTGCAGACTCAGATAATGGGGGTGTTGAAGATGGTCAAGAATACTTTGACGGGACAAACCCACAGGACAACCCCGATGACGACATCAGCCCGCTGGATACCGATGGAGACGGAATTCCCGACTCAGTTGAGCAAGACTTGGGCACAGATTGGCGAGATCCCGACTCCGATGGTGGGGGTGTTCCTGATGGAGAAGAATGCACGCAAGATTTCTGGTTGTTGGATTGTTTTGGTGCACCCGGAGATCCATTCGATCCTCTGGACGATATTCAGAAAAACTCCCTATACTTTACCGCTTCCAATACCTCAGAAGGACTAGATCCAACAGTTACACATTACTGGAGATGGCATACCTATGACTACTACACAGGAGTTTCTTGGGGGGTTAACAGTTCACTATTAGGTAATACTCTGGTTACTTCTGAATTTTCTACAGAACAAGGCGTAGCGGATCAGACATTCTGGAACCACTCAGGTCCACTTTCATGGGAGATAGTGTTCGATCAAGCTGGATACATTGGCCCAGGGGAGGAGTTGATCCAACCATTTAACGTAATGAACTTCACAACCTGGGTCGACCTCTCAGCAGGACTAAACTTCTCCAACTACACTAGAGACGTAATTGTAGATTCCGCGATAGTCGAGGCGTTATATGTAAATGCGCCAGAAGTCCTTCTCTCAACTGAAATTCGTGATAATTCTACTGCATTCCAGGCTTCTGACTATGGTACTGACCTTCCGCCGGAATTCATATCAAACGGTCAATTCGTTTTTGATATAACACAACAAATCCTAGATGAGTCAGGCGCGATTTCTGGTTGGGATAAAGTTTCAGCTATTCAGGACTTCATAATAAATGGAAACGATACAACTACCTTCCTAAGAAATCACGATGGATCGGGAAGGGAGGAAGGTATGGGGAACGATAGTGATATCGCACATTGGATCCTTAATTCTAGTAAGGAGGGTAGCTGCGATGAGTTCACAACTGTCTTCGTAACCATGCTCAGAGTAGCCGGATTTCCCGCTCGAAAGGTCACTGGATTTTCAGGAGGAGATTGGGATGGCAAAGGCTTCAGTGTTTATGGGAAAGATTTCACCCGATGGGCAGAGGTTCATCTACAAACAAACCAGAATCAGGGGGAGCTAGACTTGGGCTGGATTCCCTTTGAAGCATGTCCTGAGATGTCAGTAGTTGATGTCAACATTGATTCTTGGGGCCCCAACTCTATCGAGAGGAATACTTCGATATCCGATCAAATCTGGGTCGAGGGCTCTTTGGAGTTCGTAGATAACGGATCCTCTGCTAACGATATATCAGTCTCTATGTTCCTAGTTAAATCAGATATGTCAATGGATGTCCCGGGAAGTGCCGCTATACAGGAACATCTAGTAGCCACAGTGACAACTGACCAGAACGGCTCTTTCAATCTTACAGGCCTACCGTCCCAAGTCATTCAACCAGGATTTGGTACGCTTGTTCTACTGACCTCGGAGAAGGGATATGTTGGCGTACAGGGCATACCAATGGATTGGGACCTCAATGTTACTGACAATGTTTCGATTTCTATTTCTGATCCCCCGCCGATTAATCAGCCAATGCTTGGGATAGGAGTAAACTCATCGATAACAGGTCAACTCTCATGGGCAAGCTCCCCTAGCTTCGACCCCTCGTTGGTTGATGACCTAGAGTTAGTATTGAATTACAGTTCAGTAGTTGATGGGAACGTCTCCTTAACCTCCTCTGTCACAGGAGGCGGATACTACGAATTCATTATTTCAATTGATGAGCTAGAACCTCTCGGATTAATCGATGCATCAATTTCTTTCCAAGGATGGCATTTTTCAGATTTAAACAATGCTACACCCCCGGAATATCACGCCAGACCCAAATCCCTTGACTTCCAGTTAAACATTACATTATCCCCCAATCTTAGTGTTGATTTAGAATCTCAGGGGTCAAATAATTCGATACTTGAGATTGATAGCAACATATACCTAAATGGCACCGTTTTGAGTAGAGGTGCATCCCCCACCCCCCTAAACGGTTCGCTGATTTTAGAGATGAGAAGAGCTGACGTTTCGGGCCCATTCCTAAATATTTCTTCTTGGTATCTCAACGACTCAACATGGGGGGCTAATCCCGGAGATTTCTCTATTTCATGGAACTTCGGATCTTCTGAAGTCCCCCTTCCCGCTGGCCCAGTCGATATCAGGATTCAGTTCGATTCAGATAATCTGAATGCAAACGACCAGGACCTATTCATCGACCAGTACGGAATCCGCAGCTTTGTTATTTTTGACTATAACCTTACTTCGGCCATAAGAGGAAGGTCGTACGATATCGATGTCTCTCTTTCTGATCATTCTGGAACTCCTTTCGCCCCATTCGAAGGAAACTTCACACTTGATTTCGATGATGATTCGGAGTGGAATTCGACAGGCTCAGATGGGGGGAGAATAACTCCTTCGTTCACTCCATCTTTCACAATGACTCCGGGGGACTATTTTTGGAATTTAAGCTATGAGGGATCTACCTGGCTTACTCCCAATTCTACGTCCGGGATTGTGAGGGTACGAGGGTTAGCCAATGCAACGGCAACACTAGGTAATGATTGGACCCCTAAGGGATATACCAACTGGATTTCCGGTTTCGCAAGGGATATGGTTTTATTGAATCAGATTTCAGGAAATAACTCCTCTGTAGATGTAAAATTGAGTGTCCCATCCGAACTTCCACTTACTCCCGATGGTCAGCCTGCTCCACCAGTAATCTACAACCTAGCTAGTGGTTGGACTAATTCCACAGGTTCTTACAATATTTCTTTCCAAATGCCACCAGGCGTTCCATCTGGGGTGTACGAAATCGAAGTCAGTCTTGACTTCACAGACAACCCTCCTCCTGGCGGCAGCTTCTACAATCCTGGCGATCCTGTCTCCATTCTGGCGGGAATTCAGTCGGAATTCGCCATCGAGGTGGATCCTCAGGACTCAATACTAGTAGCTGGAGAGCAACTTATTTTCGACGCAGAGGTCTCAGATGTTGAAGATAACAGCCGTCTGGCAGGGGTTTCTCTGGATCTTTACTTCGACTGGGGCGGTCCTCAGCAGCAAGTTCTTCAGTCTGGAATAACCGATTTTCAGGGCATTGCTTCTTTCAATCCGGTCATTCCATCTTCCACTCCACCCGGATTCTATGATATCCGAATCCACGCTCCAGATGATATTTCAGACAATCTAACCACGCCCGGGGCTGGAAGATGGACAGGTAACGAGACCTTCCACAACCTAACAGTTCAAGTCTCCAGTAGCGTCCAGATTTCGTGGATTCCGACCCAAGTAACCGCACTCCAATATTTCACGATTGAAGGAACTGTTCTAGATTCTGTCGATTCCAATAGGTCTGTTTCCGGACCAGTGGGAATAAATGTCTTCTTCCTAGACGAACCAGAGGAGCTGTTAATTGAAAACCAAACTACAAATCAGTCTGGTGGTTTCAATATTTCAGTACCGACTGATACTCTGGGGAATGGAGTAATCAGGGGAGAAAGAATAGTAGTTGTCAGCGTAGTAAACGGCTCTACGCCTTTCTACCTCACTGGTTCGGGAGATGCCTTAATTCTAGTAATGGGAGTATCCCAATTTGTAGGACTAACCCCATTCATCAATACGATAGTGAATCGAGGCGATACAGCATCTATAACCTCGAGATTAGTTGAATTTAGTGATAATGAAAACCCACTAGGTGGCTTCCCTGTGTTGCTTAAATTCCATGATACATGGATAGAATCCGAGCTCACCGATTCAGACGGAAGTGTAGTCTTCGAATTCGAAATACCACATGATCATCCTCTCGGATTGGTTAATGTCACATTCCTCTTCAATGGGTCTTCAGATCTAAATGCTGCAATTAGTGTGCTGAACACAATAACTGTCCGTTCTCAAACAAGTATGGTGATAGATGCCATAACCGCAAACCCCCTTCCTGGAGAGTTTTTCAACATCACAGGATCTCTAACATCTAGCAACGGATCAGGATTATCAGATAGAGATGGAAACTCACTCAGTCCAACTCTAACATTCTCTATTGACGACGAAACTAACTCTTTCACAGTTTTACAGGTCTCATTCGAAGGCAATGGGACTTGGTCGGCGCAGTTGAGACTCGATCTTTCTTTCCCCAGAGGGCCTCATGGCCTTTCAGTTTCTTTTACCCCCCAAGTAACATATTTTACCTCAGCTACAGGATTCTCCGTTTTCGAAAGTCGGGGTTATTCTGTAATAACAATCACAAGTCCAAGCGACTTAGATCCAGATAGCCGAATCATAAGAGGCCAAGCTATAGACATCGATATGTCATTGATCGATAACTCGGGGGAATCGGTTCAGTCTGCTACAATCATTGTGGAGATCGACAACTCTACCGTTTGGGGGGGTCTTACTGACTTGGATGGTAATGCCTCTGCTTCAATTATCGTTAGGCCAGATAGAGATCCCGGACCCATGCAAGTCACGGCAACATTCTCTGGAATAAATGGTACAACAGGCTTATTGGGGGACCAGACATGGACAAGGGTCGTAGTCTTGGCTCCAACACAATTGGAGCTCTTAGAGGCCTCATCTCCTTCATTTGCCGGTGATTCTGTTATTTTCTCTGGAAAGCTTCTGGACGAGAGGGGACAACCTCTGAATGAAGCAGGAGAACTGAAAGGAGGCCTGATTCACTTGAGAATAGATGGAATTGACGTAGGCCCTTCTTTCACTACACTCTCGAACTCATCCTCGGGTACATGGTCAATAACATATCAAATCCCATTGGATATGAGTTTTGGCCCACACAACGCCACCGTTGAATTTCTGGGGGGGTTCTCATGGGTAGATCCTATGGGCCAAGGCGACTCCCTGAACCCGGAATACTACTTGGGATCATCAGATTTCATAGTGTTCAATGTCACCCAAACATCTCAGGTAGTAATCAATACACCCCCTGGTGAAATTGATAGGACTGAGGTAGTCACAGTCGAAGGCATTCTTACAGATGGAATAGGCAGAATTCTAGCAAATAGGACCCTTTCATTGAGGCTTAACAGTGTGGAAATATCTTCAATTGATGTGGGAGAAAACGGTTCTTTCACTGGATTCATCCCCATTCCTCCAGATATGCCTCTCGGACCAATGATTGTCGGAGTTTTCTACGAAGGTGAGGAATTCATTACTTCTTCTAACTCCACAGTGGTTTTCACTGTCTTCTCGCCTGTTTTTCTATCGATAGATGAACCAAACCCAGTTGCTGTTGGAGACACCCTCTTACTTTCTGGTAAAGTCAAGGATAACCTCGAAGATGGTTGGCTTGGAAGCCATACTATCGAGATATTCGTTGATGGTGTTTTAGTTGGCATTACTAGTAGTCAAGACAACGGGAGCTGGTCCCTCCAGTGGACTGTCCCCGAATCCATGGATGTGGGTAATCACTCAGTCTCTATCCTAGCGCCCGAGCAGGGATTCTACAGATCTAGCAGTTCTGATTCATCTTTCACAGTCTCTTATCACACCTCCATATACCCTCAGGTCCAGGAAACCTACTCAACCAGGGGCTCTTTCTGGAATCTTTCTGGAAGACTTTTCGAATCAGACACCGGGTTCGAGCAAGGACTAGATGGTAGGGTCGTGACTATTCTATTGGACGGGACAGTAGTCGAAGAAGTCACTACTGAGGCAGGAGGATTCTTTTCCTATTCTCACAGAGTATCATACTCACTCAGCCGAGGATCACACAACTTTTCATTCTCATATCCAGGTGAATTCCTTTACTTGCCCACCTTTGCAAAAGAGGAAGTATTCGCCCTCTCGGATATTGTCCTGGAGATCCAACCTATTACCAATATGATTGTAAGAGGGGATTCTTCGCCTTCCGGATCCATAATGATTCAAGGGTTGATAAGGGAAGTCGGAGGGGAGTCCTCTATATTCTCTAACTTATCTATGGCACTTTCTTGGGGCGAATCAAACCTACCGATAACGTACGGTCCTTGGGACAACCCCAATACCATGAACTTCCAGATAAGATCAAAGGCGCAGGAACTAATGAATCCAGGTGAGAATACAGTTACTCTCGATGTATCCTCGGATTTGAGTAGATTCCTCAACGGGGCATCGAAGGATATCGAGATTTTAGTGATGGTAGAAGTGGATTTCGTTCTTTCAGAAATACAACTTTCTGAGGGGCAAAGGGTGATCAGAGGTACAGTAAATGCCACTGCAAGGGATACTGGCTTACCATTAGAAGGCCTCGCCCTCACATCAACACTAGCAAACGGTTCAACTACACATTTCTCTATATCAAAATTGACTAGTTCTGAGGGGGTTTTCGAATATGAATTCAAGTCTATGGCCCCCTTGCCTCCACTTTCTGAGAGATCTCCACCACCTCAAGGATGGGGCGTTCTAAGCATCATTATTAGTTCTGAATCCGAATTCATCGAACCGGGTAGTATCGCACTACTACCTTCCGATGGAATAGAAATAGGTTACGAAGAACAAGAGTCAGACTCGTTAATGAGTGCCGCTATGTTCGCGGTATTCTCTCTGATTGCCGCTGCAATAGTAGTTTCACTTGGAGCGATGCTAGCGAGTAGAAGAAAGAAAACAGCTATCAAGGAATTGGCAAATATTTTCGGGCAAACAGTGGAAATGTTGGCATCGGGGGACGAATACAGAAAGGCAATTTTTACGTGCTATGAGAATCTTTGTTCTACGCTAATGAAGGGAGGATTCCTAAGGAGGAACTTCGAGACGGTAAGAGAATTCGAGACAGCGATTAGGAAAGCACTTCCAATAAGCGAGGCGGCTCTGATTTCCTTGGATAGGATTTTCGAAGAAGCAAGGTACTCAAGCCATGTTCTCGGAGACTCGCACAGAGATAACGCCCAACTCGCATTATCCTCAGTAATGAGCGAACTGGAATCATTGGATGAGATACCGAAGAGAGTAGAGAATCACACTGATCCAGGCGAGTAATTATCAAGTTTGACTGACAGAATTTCTCCTTCAATTCCGGCCCCAATTACCCCTTTTCCTAATGGAAGTCGGAATGATTTGATCAAACCCCCAAATCTCTCTGATTCAATGATCCTAACTAATTGCCCCTCGTCGTCGTCTTTCGTCTCCATAGATATTCCCGATATGTTTGTAGTCTTGAACGGGATGCTTATTTCGTACTCACTCAATTCTGCTCCGAACTCTGATACAAATTCATCTAGGGGCGATACAGAAATACGTTGCACTTCAGACTCTATTTCTCTTATGACATTGTAATGTCTCTCTTGGACCTCTGTGAGATGCGTCAACTCAGATAGAAAATCACTATGCATTGCCTTGGCATCTGTATCGAAACCCATACTAATTTCGACGGTATCGCTATCCTCACTTTCCTTTGAATCGCCTATTTCCACATCGATCCTTCTCCACTCCATGAACTACCCAGAAACTCCGCCCGAATGAACCCATTGATTATCAAATCTCAAAGAATGACTTTACCCTCTCAGCTGTCCTGGCAGGATTTGAAGTCTGCATTTTCTGCATTTCTGGCATGCATCTTCGGACTCTATTCTCTAGAATTCTTTTCTCAAGGAGTACAATTATCGCCCTGTCTTCTTTCTTCCTAATTGGCCTGCCAAGAGCTTGTAGAATACTATTAACTGCAGGTTGGAGGCTGGCATATTTCCACGCTCTGTTCCTATCAAATTTCTTGGAATAGTATTCCAATAGNGCATCCTGTCTGGTGCTNGGTGGAGGAAGTGGCAGCCCTACACAAACCAACGCGTTCAGTACNTTGTCGGAGTAGTCAANCCCCTCNGACAACTTTCCACTAAGTACTCCGAATAGAGCAGCCCCCCTCATATCTCTATGTTCGTACAACTTGGAAANAAGGCCCTCGACCCTTCTTTTGCTCATCCTCTGCTCTTCCTTGATGATTNCTTTGGAGCACCAACTCTTNTCAAATTCTGCATNTATCTTTTCTAGCATTGAGTAGCTNGGNGCAAAGACTGCGACATTCCCTTTTGTATTGTCAATNACAGATCTNANATGCTCAATTATNGANTCAAAACTCNTCTCCCTTTCNGTGNATTTACTTGTGACGTCATTGGCAATGAGNACAGGCCTATTNCCTAGNGGAAAACCTGAGGAATANTCNTTGCAATCAGCAAGTTCGGTTGGAATGCCNAGAATCTCTGCATACATTTCAGGAGGGAATANGGTTCCCGACATGAGAATNGATCCAATGCATTCTTNGAATATNGACTCNCCAACAACACTCGGGTCAAGAAGATGACTGGTAACTCGGGGTTGTTCTNNAACNTCATCGAAAACCAGGGCCAATGCTGAACTATTACGATACTTGATACANATCTCTAGAATTTCACCGAGNCTAATACAATCATTCTGCTCTTCTTCTTCTANATCTTCGTCCTCTTCTACCACTACTGCCAATAATCTAGAAATCATCATNNNGATTCTTTGAATTCCATNATCAGNATCATCTTCCAGAACTCCNTCAATTGCATGAGANATCACATCNAGGAATTCCTGNGTNTCTACCCTCAGATCATCGCCTCTGGATTCCTCAATCTGNTTCTTCCTTTCTTCGAACCATTTTATGAGGCTCGTATCNTCTCTCAGAGATTTAATTTGCTTCTCGAGTAATCTTGCTTCNCTGAGTTGGTTAGATTCTGGTATATCGAGATCTCTTTGANTCTTCTCCAAATTTTCTTTGTATTCTTCTACGTCAGACAAAGCCCTNTCGAAGACTCTCTCNGTAATCCTTCTCTCCAATCCACTCCTAATTCTATCAGGAAGATTGTGGGCCTCATCAACAATTAGTATGGAATTATTTAATTCAACACCCATTACTGGAAGTGAGGCCTCCCTGACTCCTTCTACGAAGACGTGATTGTAGTCACAAACTATTACGTCTGTTGATCTGGCAGCTTCTCTAGCTGTAGCCCAAGCGCAGACCCCACTCTTTTCGACTCGTTTCAAGACTAGATTAACATGTCTTGGTTCTGAGTGGATGAATTCCTCCAAATCAGCTCTCAAAAACCTTCTTTCCGACTCTGTCACTCCGACCTCACAATTGCACTTTCCAGTAGCTCTGTCTACGACTTTACACATCCCCTCCCTACCGATTATGTCTACTAACTTCACTTTTGAGAAGCCTTGAGGAATCCTTCTGTTGATTTCTCTAATTGTGTCCACCACAATCCTGTGCTGAGATTGCCTCCCAGTCAGAAAAAGAATCTTTGGTGTTTCAGAACTGGCACTGTACAGATTAGATACTCTAAGAGCCGATGCCAGCGCCGCGGCTGTCTTTCCTATTCCCGTAGGGGCAGCGGCAAGAAGGTAACCACCATCTTTCAGAACCTTTATGCCATCTGAAATCATTTCTTTCTGAGATTTCCTTGGAGAATCATGAGCAAAGAATGGCCTCCCATAATCCGATTCCTCCTCTGGCATGGATTCCGATTGGAAATTGACCGTTCATAAGTTTGCATCCCATTTTATTATTCCATTTCTACCTGAGTTAGGTTGCCCCGCACAAAGTGCGGGACGGTGTGTGTGTTGAGCTAATTATTTGTTAGAATTTCTTCGAACTCTTGGTACATCTCTAGAGTCGTACCCCACGGCATTACTGAGACTTCTAGCTCTGTTTCTGATTTTCCTCAATCCAGTTCCAAATCCCTTACCTTCCTTCGAATTTTGGTTGGGGGGGCGGGTTAGCCGCCCCCCCTGATTTTGTGCGTGCATCCCAACATCGCCCATATCTCTCTCACCTCATATATTTGATTCGTCTTCGTNTCTGGAGCGTATTTCTTCCATACGNTTTCTTANTAGATCTACNACTGTTGCACCCTCGATCATTTCCTTCCTGATCATCTCTCTTGCAGATTGTCTTAGGACAACGTCTGCAGTCTCACCAACAATTTTACAATAATCNTGAAGCCTTACAGAAAGTTCCGGACCTAGGTCAACCTCTACTCTGTCGCCTTTACCCGGCAAAGGAGAAGAAAGCATTCTACGGACTGCCTCCCTGATTACGTCTGATCTATTCCTCATTCCATCAAAACCAACTAATCTGTCTAATTCTAACAGATGGTCTTCAGGAATTCTAAGTGAGACCATCGGACTGTTGCCTGGCACCTTCTGCTCCTCCTGAGTCTGTGAGAGGTGCAAGAGGATTATAATTGTATTGCAAATGAAATACAATTGAAATACAATAAACTATTGCATAATATCTTGTTCTGANGCTTCTTACGTGTGCTTCAAGGCATATGTGCCCCTCGAGTAACTGGGTGCTCCCATGAAAGTAATCAACGACGCAATTCACGGGCAGTTCAAAATCGAAGGGATGATNGAAGAACTTCTCAACACTCCCGAGATGAATAAACTAAGTCATATCAAGCAACTCGGTCTTGCACATTTGGTATTCCCGGGGGCCCACCACACTAGGTTTGAACATTCTCTGGGGGCCTCTCACATAGTAGGGAGGATGGCCGACTCACTCNCCTTAGAACAACAAGATAAGGATACAATAAAGGCAGCGGCAATGCTTCATGATGTTGGACATGGCCCCTATTCACATACTCTTGAGCATATTTTAGCAGAGCGAGGAGGCATGGACCATATGGAAGTCACCAAGGGGATAATTCTTGGAGAATATGATGTATTGATGGGCGATGAAAAGAACTCCTTCAAAGAGAGACAAACAATCCCAGATATTTTGGAGAGAAATGGCGTAGATCCAAAGCTAGTTTCCTCATTGATAACTGGGGCTGACGCTTCTGGGACTGAAAGATCCTTACTCAGTTGGACCGAAGGCAGAGATAACTTTTCTGATGAGGATAGAACAATGGCACAATTAATCCATGGGCCGGTGGACTGTGACCAACTAGACTATCTTCTGAGAGATTCACACTTCACTGGGGTCAAACACGGAGTAGTCGATCATAACAGAATTATTGAGTGCATTAGAAGTCAAGCAGGTGATATTGCCATCGATCAAGGGGGCCTTTCTGCTCTTGAGGGAATGCTGGTCGCTAGAGGACTGATGTATAGTGCCGTTTATTTTCATAGAGTTACCAGAGTAACAGAAGTTATGCTTTCTAGAGCCGTTGAGAGAGCAGGAGATGATTTACCTGACTCATTAGACCTTCAAAGAAGGGTAGATGCAGAGATTTGGGGAGAACTAGAAAAAGTTGGAGGCTTTTCAAAAGATATGATTACCAGGCTGAAGTATAGGAAATTACTCAAGGTATGTTTGAGCAGAAGAAAGGAGGATTTATCCAGAAATCAGATAGATGCTCTAATATCTATTGTAAAAGACCCTCAAACTAGAAGAGAAATGGAAGATGATCTTGCTGCAAGAGCAGGACTTAGTCCCGGATATGTGGCTATAGATGTCCCTAGTATCAAAATTCTACTTTCCGAGCCCAGAATGTCTCAGGTAGATGTCAGAGTCATGGGCGATGATGGTAAAATTCGTTGGCTACGTGAAGTTACGCCTATGGCCGAAGCCTTGAGAACGAGACAAGTCAGCCAAGAGGCGGTATATGTTATGACTTTGCCTGGAAATGAGGCTAGAGTCGCCGATATCGCAGAGAGAAGATTATTCTCATAACCTACAAATTACTGAGTTTTCTCTTGGAACATTGAAAAGGGGAATAGTAGCAGCCTTGCTCGCCCCACATCAGGGCATCACAATCGTTGGTGACCAAATGGACAATACGATGAAAACAGTTTACGAGACAGTGAAAGCTAGAGATCCGAGCCAGCATGAGTTCCAGCAGGCCGTTGAAGAAGTACTTGACAGCATTGGTCCGGTATTGGGGGAGAATCCCCAATATTACGATGTAGCGCTCGGAATGGTGGAACCAGAAAGAGTAATCCAATTTAGGGTACCTTGGTATGATGATGAGGGATCTCTTCACGTAAATCGAGGTTTTAGAGTACAGTTCAATAGCGCAATTGGCCCATATAAGGGCGGACTCAGATTCCATCCTAGTGTAAATTTGTCAATTCTGAAGTTTCTGGCATTCGAGCAGGTTTTCAAAAACAGCCTCACTGGCCTTCCAATGGGTGGTGGAAAGGGAGGCTCTGATTTCAATCCCAAAGGAAGGTCAGATGATGAGGTTAAGAGGTTCTGTCAATCATTCATGAGCGAACTTTGGAGGCATATTGGGGCTGATTTAGATGTCCCCGCGGGCGATATAGGAGTCGGAGGTAGGGAGATAGGATATCTCTTTGGAATGTACCGTAAACTAGCAAATGAGTTTACTGGGGTACTTACTGGAAAAGGGATCTCTTATGGTGGATCATTAATTAGGCCTGAGGCAACGGGTTACGGATTGGTCTATTTCGCCAGAGAAATGCTCGCCGCAAAGGGAAAAACATTCGACGGCGCTTCTGTCGCAATCAGTGGATCCGGGAATGTAGCCCAATTCGCCTGTGAGAAAGTTTTGGACTTGGGAGGCAAGCCAGTAACAATGTCAGATAGTAGCGGATTCATATACGATTCAGCCGGAATTGACAGAGAAAAGCTGGCTTGGATCATGGATCTCAAAAATAACAGAAGGGGGAGAATAAAGGAATATGCGCAAAATTTCGATAGTGCCGAATTTACTGAATCACAACCAGAACCAAGCATGAATCTACTCTGGGGCACTAAAGTCGACGTCGCGCTTCCTTGCGCGACTCAGAATGAGATTAACGCAGAGGAGGCTCAAATGTTGGTTGAAGGCGGGGTGATGGCAGTTGCAGAGGGTGCGAATATGCCATGCACCCCCGAGGCAGTAGAGGTGTTCCACGATAATGCGGTTCTTTTTGCCCCTGGCAAGGCCAGTAATGCCGGAGGAGTTGCAACTTCAGGTTTGGAAATGAGTCAGAATAGTCTTAGGATGAGTTGGTCCAGGGAAGAGGTAGATCAGCGTCTAGAAGGGATAATGGTGAATATCCACAAGAATGCATTCGAAACTGCTGAGAAATACGGTATGCCAGGAAACTACGTGGCAGGTGCTAATATTGCCGGATTCCTCAAAGTAGCCGAGTCCACAATCGCCCAAGGAATTCTTTGATTCTGCAACTAAAATGGACACCTAATCTTTATTTTCTTGATTATATATCGAAAATAATACATATCCGCCGATTGCTGCTCCAATTATTAGTGCGATCAGTCCGGGAATCATTCCCGCTCCACCAGACATAGATAATTGCTCGTTCCAGTTTACTGGATTAGTAGCAGCCTCCCCTCCACCAAAAGCAAATTCATCCACTAGCTGGATTGGTGTTAGAATACTGCACTTCAGAGTTTCAATGCCCATAGCTGAACTCCTCCATTTGAAGGCAATTGTTTGCGTCTCCCCCGGCCCGATGACTGTATTCGGGAAGGAAGGTGAAATCTGAGCAGTAACGCCAGTACTCCCCTCCACACAATTAATGGCCATTGATGCAGCAGCCGTCCCCGTATTCGTAAGAACTGCCTCCACATTTACAGAATCTCCTATACTCGCATTACCATATTTACCGTCATAACTTAGTTGATCTCCATTTTCATCGAGAACTATTATTGATGACCATTCAATTCTTGGAACTCCATTGCTTACTCGAATATTTTGATTCCATTCTAGCTCCAACTGGCCTCCGCCATAATCTCCTATTCCCGAGTCTTCAGGGTTCCATGCAGTCCTGAAATCCGTAATGAAAACCATAGCCTCTTCTCTCCAAATCCGCTCTTCTTCCCATGTGTTATCCTTGGACCAAGCAATCTCAACCACCCTTTCCCGTCCACCATCTATGAATGAAATCCCATCCTCATTACTGAAATTGGTATATTTAGGGAATTTATGCATTCCAATAATCTCGTAAGTAACGAAACTAGCATCGAAGGTCAGGCTTTGTCCTGATAATCTCTTTTCCCACATATCAGTCAGCCCTCCGGTGCCTATGGCTCCTTCGCTCCAATTTATGTCAGAAGCAACCCCTCCCCTGACATCGTGATCGTCAGTGCTGTTGGAAAAGAATACGCCATTTCCGAGGATTATTCCTGAGTCATTGTTCAAAATAATTGGGCCAACTCTATCCAAGTCAGAATTGAATATGGTTATCGTTCCAGTGGAAGCTATGCCTCCGCCGAAGATACGGGAGTTGTTAGTGATGAAACTACCTTCTGAGGTGATAGTGAATCCATGGCTTCCATGAACCATCATATTTCGATGGTTATAATCAGCGGCATTAGTAGGCATCAGGCAGTATTGGCAGTCGAAGCCGCCCCCATTGGTCCTCTTCACAGAGATAGTGCTTATTGACGGCGGATAGCAGTTAGGACCTACCAAGTCAATCCAGATTCCATCAGAACCGCCCCCATCAATTTCAAGAGTATACTGCTCTCCTGCCATTTCCTCAGAAACTCTTCCCTGACTTTCGTTAAAGTATGCAGTCACAAAATCAAAACTCGAAGGGGAGATGGGTACTAGAGTGATACTAACCGCATCGGAAATTGGCCAATCTATCCACACTCCAGATCTGTTTAATTCGTCACAGTATCCGAATCCAACCAACCCCCCAGGCGGTTCCAAAGAATGAATTTCTGAATTGTTTACTACGAGATTTGATGTCTCGTCTACAAATATGTCCACGCCCCTTTCAATTGCAAACCCAGCATTGCTTAGGGTCAGTGATCCCCCGTTTACAACCCTTATATTCTGCGAAATNGTAGTTTCTTCGGTCCATGTTAAATCAGACTCAATGATTATTTCCCCGTTCTGACCAGTGACATTTATTGGCANAATGGTCAATGAGGCAATCATAACAATGCAAACTACAGGCGAAAACCTACTCCACATGTTCNTCCGGATTACTTCAAGGAAATGAATATCACCCCTTAGAATATAGTTTACCGGGAGTTAACCTCTCGACTCGCGAGTGCGAAGGTTCATTCTCCATATTTCNTCCCACAGCACAATGGCATCGGAAAATCTCCCTTGGGAAGACCCATTTATGGCTCCATTGATAGTACTCTGGCTCTATCTTCCAGGCTATCTTGCTAACACTGCCGCAATGCTCGGTGGGAAATGGATCCCAGATCTTACAGGAGTACCAGTTTTCACCATAGATGGTGGNAGGGTCATGAGTGACGGTAATCGTATTCTTGGAGATGGAAAGACTTGGAATGGCCTATTAGGGGGCTCTCTGGGTGGCGGAATCTTAGGGGTGATAATTCATTCCTTGTCCGACGAGAACTTAACAGAATCAGCCCCTTTCCTGAATCCTCTAGATTCTTATGGGACTAGTTCGATGGATATCTCAGAAGCTTGGTTTTATTTTGGGAACGAAACAAGTTCTGCATTCATTCTNGGCCTTGTTCTAGGCTTTGGTTGTATGTTCGGCGATTCTGTCGGATCCTTCGTAAAGAGGCGCCTTGGACATAAGAGAGAGGGAAGCATAAGTTCTAGCGCCCCCATGTTAGATACGGTTCCCTTTGCAATTTCGACATTTCTATTTGGTCAGTTTTTACTCTCGCCATCGATAGTCGGTAGTTCAGAACTTCTTTTCGGAATGCTCATTCTTCTACTCATTACTCCTATTATTCACAGATCGTTTAACATTTTAGGCTACAAATTGGGTCTAAAGGCGGTCCCATACTAGTTTGAAGAGAATAAAACAGAGGATGAAAAAATGTCAGGGATGGATGTATTGGTAGTTGGTAGTGGGGGGAGGGAGCATGCTATTGCAATAGGTTTAGCACAAAGTAAATCGGTGTCTTCAATTCATTGCCTCCCGGGAAATGCAGGTACATCATTCATTGCAAAAAATCATGACATATCTTTGTCGAATCTTGATGCTGTAGTTAATTTGGCTGAGGAATTAGAGATATCATTGGTTGTAGTGGGCCCCGAAGTCCCACTAGTCGACGGATTAGCGGATAAATTGAGGGACAAATCAATACCCTGTTTCGGTCCAAATTCTGAAGGGGCCATGCTTGAAGGGTCCAAACTCCATGCCAAGCAGGTAATGAGTGATTTGGGAATACCCACCGGAAGGTTTGAGGTTCTGGAAAGGACTTCGAGAATCGAGGACATATTCGAATCATTCAAACCCCCATGGGTAATCAAAAGAGATGTTCTAGCAGGAGGAAAGGGAGTAATAGTAACTTCATCAAAGCCAGATGCAAGATCCGCGATCAAATCTTGGATAGCGTTAGATGGTTTTGTTATTATCGAAGAACACTTGGCAGGAGAGGAAGCGTCCGTTCTGGTAATTTTGGACGAATCGGGGTATGTTGTTCTCCCAGCAAGCCAAGATCACAAGAGAGTGGGAAATTACGATGCAGGACCAAACACAGGGGGGATGGGGGCATATGCTCCTGCACCAATCGTTACTTCCTCTGTATTGTCTAGGGTGAAGGAGCAAATTATCGAACCAATGCACAATCATATCATGAAATGGGATTTCCCCTATCGCGGGTGCCTCTACTTAGGATTAATGATAGATGAAGAAGGATCCCCCAGTGTCGTGGAATTCAATGTTAGACTAGGAGATCCCGAAGCACAAGTAACAATCCCATTGATTGATTCAGACTTTGGAATATTGCTAAGATCTGCCGCGGAGGGAAGGATTTCAGAAATAGACGTCACTTTCAAAAAAATGTACTCTTCAACAGTTGTTCTGGCGTCTGAGGGTTATCCCGGAGAGACTATCCTAAATCGTCCGATTATTGGTTGGGACTCGAGAGTAGATGAGGGACAAATTTCCGGTTTCACTCATATCGCAGGGGCTTCAATAGACAAGGAAGGACAGTTAATATCTTCCGGGGGAAGAGTTCTTTCAACTACGGGAGTTGCTCCAACACTTGAAGGCGCACTTTCTGCCTCCTATCAGATAATCGAGGGCATAGAATTGCAAGGATCACATTATCGCTCAGATATTGGATTTAGAGCACTTTCGTGAATAAAATTAACGATAATCTTGTACGCATATATCTCTACCGTTCTACGAACGGTTAAAACAATCGTTCATTTCGCCGCGATGCTGAGTTATTGGCAAATAGGTTCGGTGTATGCGATGGGAACTGAGATAGAGGCACCAAAAGAGAGCCATCTTTCCAGGCAGGTTGCACCAATCTCAATCACGATTTCCTTACTCGCATTAGTCTTCCTAACAGCAATATTTGAAGGAAGAAATACTGATGGCGGCTTTATTGAAGCTGTCTCGTTAATCTGCCTCTCCGCAATGGTTCCAGCTTGTTTGGCCAGAACCACATCCCAGCTCCCCTTTGGATCAGGAACCGCGCGAGTAATTTCATTTACAGCGATGTTGATTACCCTATCATTTGTTGCTAATTTCCTAGCACCAACCTATTTTACGAATTTCTTCATAACAACGTTCGTTGTTGTCGGATTGGTTTGTTCGGCCCTCAACGAATCCGAGCTGCTGGAGGAAGCGTCAGTTTTCTTATCAGTGGTTCTTGGGATGAGGCTGGCTGCTTTTTATGCTGCAGGACTAGAGATTTCACAAGATCCATCATCAGCATTCATAGATGCGGCGAGGGAAGCCATTGGAAGCGCATTCTTCTCATTCTGGCTAGCGGCAATTTCCTTGGGATTCCTTGTCTTAGTTTGTATCAGGGGCAACTTTGAGAATGCAGGTAAGGGCAAGTTATTGTCTGGCATACCCTTAGCAAACAAAGACGTTTCAGTAATAGCCTACGCCATATTGTCTTTTGCAGGCTTCATGATTCCCCTAATTTGGATAGGTCAGCTGGAAACTGTTCAAGAATTCTCTGAAGGGAGCCATCTTGGAATTGTTTGGGCTATTTTTTCAACAATAATTCTGTTACTCCACTCTTTCTTCAGATCAGAAGGTTGGAATGTTTTGGGAGCACTACTTGCAGTAAATTGGATTCTCTATTCTATTGGGCACATTCACGAGATTGGAAACGAACTGCCGTCATTATTCGCCCAAGATGGATTTATCGGGGCATTTTCTTGGTTTTTCCTATGGTTCTGGATGAACTTTTTCGCAATTTTCTTTGCCTCCCGTGGCATCTTCGGTGACATAGCACCAAGGAGGGAAAAAGGTCAATTCAGAGTTTGGTGGGATTCGAACTCATATCCAGTTATGATTTCTCTTGCTCTACTAGTTGCACTAGTAGTCCGTTCAGCATGGAACGTTATTCCTGCCATGAATGCTAACGGAACAGGACTGTGGGATATGACTGGTGGATCAGATCCGTGGTACATGAAGCGAATTGTTGACTATGTCATTGCCGAAAGAAGCCATCTAATTTTCGATCATGATAGGGCTTATCCAGCAGGAGGGATAAACCCTAGACCACCATTGTTCTCTTGGTCGCTGGCAATGGGGGGCCTCGCACTTTCTTGGGTTCTCGAGATGCCCGCAAGTGACGCCGTCTGGTGGTCAATGGCTGCTTTACCCGCGATTTACGGAGCTCTTATTGTGCTTCCAATTGCAGGAATAGCCACTCGAGCACACGGAAAGAGGGCCGGAATCATCGCTGCCTGGCTAATCGCACTGATGCCCGGTCACATGAGTCGTTCCACATTTGCGATGTCGGATCACGACTCTTTCGCAATGCTCTTCCTGGCAATTGCCTTCTATTTCTGGATGAGAGCTCTCGAAGGGGTGGATGGCAAAAAGGTCTTCCAGACAGCAAGCTCAAACCCTCTCTATGTCATTGCTGGAATTAGGGAAACATGGAGAAGAAACCCCCAAATGATGGCAAACGCCACAATGTCCGGGATAGCTTTCTCAGTCATGGCATTGGGTTGGAAGGGATTCGTTTACGGCCCAGGAATTCTGTTCCTTGCATACTCATTCCAAGTAGCAGTCAATATCTTCCGCGGAAGAGATAGCCTACAATTCACGTCTGCAGCACTCCAGATGATGATGACGGCCACTTTGATACCAATTCCGTTCTACGCATGGCCCGGCTTGGAACTTATTTTCGCACCTAGTGGATTGCAGCCGATGTTTTACATAATCGGATTTACTTTTGCCGTTGGGTGGGTTTCCAGCTCATTCAGGGATAAGCCATGGCTTCTAGTGATAATCAGCGGCTCAGCTCTATTCGGATCCATACTAGCTCTCCTATTCATATTGCAACAGGCGGAGTTGTATAATGGGTGGGATATACTATTCACTGGAGGCTTCTACTTCTCAAAGAACAAGATTTTCGGAACTATAGGAGAGGCTCAAGCACCGGATAGAGGAGTTCTATTCGCGTCATACGGACCCATAGTGGCAATTATAGCAATATGTTGTGCTTTTGTACTCCTATGGAGGGGAAGTAGGAGGAATAAGTCTGGGTTGACATTGCTCGGTCTCTGGACGATTATAGCTACCTACATGGCTTGGACTGCTGGACGTTTCATCATCAACGCTACCCCAGCAATGGCAGTAGTTGGCGGGATAGGAATTTCGATGCTTTGGGGGGCTGCTAATTTCTCAGCCTTCAGTAAGGTATGGAGAAATTCGGGTATCGGCACCCCGAGATCAAGATTCAGATCGATTTGGCCAGCTTCAAAGGCTAGACCAGGGGTTCCTGCGGTTGTGATAGTCATACTAATGATCAGCTCTCAGCATGCAACCTTTGGCATTGACTCTGGAATTCCCAGAGGAGAACAATCTGCTTACGAGGTAGATCAATCTCTGTACGACATCGCTCCTGACATTTTGAGGCATGAATTTGTAGTGCCCTTGTTGGATTGGGGCTTCTCTGCCATGAACAGCGAGTCCTACAAACCTGGCGAAGCCGGGCTTTGGTACATGGGTACATTTGGGCCTTCATTCAATTCACAAGGTTGGAATGAGGCTTACGACTGGCTTTCACAACAGGATTCCGAACAAGAATTTAGCGAGCGTCCTGCCTTCGTATCTTGGTGGGACTACGGTTTCCAAGCCCTTGCTTCTGGGCAACATCCAACTGTTGCAGATAACTTCCAATCTGGAATCCCAAATAGCGGAGCAATGCTTCTTTCAGCCGGACAGGAAGATACCTTATCACTGTTCATAGCCACTCTCGCAATAGGAGATAGGAAGCTCAATGATGGAAAGATGAGTGAGGAGTTTGGTGCTGTTCTGGATTCCTACATGTCTACCTCGCAAGTGAATGAGTTTGATGATATAATGAGTAACGGGGACCTAGGATTCGTTCTTGATAGATCAATGGCTTTAATCGCAACATATGGGGACTCTGAACTTCTGATGGGCAAATCCCTTTCCGAAAATGGCTTGCCCATGGAACAAGACTCATGGTTAGTAGTCAAGAATGGCGAATTAGTCGCTGGCCCCACTAACAATGAATCAGAAGCATTAGCCGAATTCGACATAGCCCGAGGATCATCCTCATCATATGAGATTCATGATTTAGACGATGCCTCTCATTTCGACTTAGGAGGATACCGTTACACTAGAGATCTAGTGGATGATTACTACGACATCTCAACTGGTCTGCATCGAGCTAACGCAAAGTTCGGAATGATGAGGGCCTTCCTGATTTCTACTTTCACTCTTGAGGACTTGGTTGGAATTTATGATGGAATCTCAAGTATTGACACTTACGAGGTTTCAAACTACGAGGATTCCCATGGAGGAACCACAACTAGGAATCACGAAATCCGTTACTTTGCAGTCGATAACAGACTTTTCCCACTCGGGGGGATGTATTATCAGGATTACCAGGACTACCATAGAGGTCAGACAACAGGAATTTTCCATGCCCCCACTCATCTTTCGGGATTAGATTTGGATAATTATATCTCGACGACCTATCAGACAAATCAAGGCCTGAAAACCCCACAGGAGTACAACGATCAGTACCTAGCGGATCTTCGCTCTCAAGCATCCGGGGCTTCAACAGCGGAAGATATGATACAAATGACTGACATTGATTATCAGCATCGGGACATCTTCTTCGAGACAATGGTGGCAAGAACCTATGTCGGTTATGGAACTTCAACTCTCGGATTGCAATCAGTGGGTGGGCAGCTGGGAGATGCAGAAGCCCCTTCCACTTGGATAGCCCCCTCTGCTATTTCTGGATCACCTGGCAGTTATCTTGAGGGTGCCCTGGCACTTCCCGGTGCGATGATGAACCATTTCGTTCTTTCCAATTGGTATGATCCGACAGACGGAGCCAACTGTGAGAAGAATGAAACTGGCGCGAACATTAACCAGTATTGTGGGACGATATATGACTCGAATAGAAACGTCAAGGTTCTGAAATATTACAGCGGTGCGACCCTAGAGGGAACAGTCACCTTGGAAGGAGAAGGACCAGTTCCCAGTGCTAGGATTCTTATTGAAAGAGACGCATTCAGCGGGGAAGATGCGGTAGATAACGATTCGAGGACCTTCTGGATTCCAATAGGTAAAACTCAAGCCGACCAAGATGGACACTTCTCATTTACCGTTCCATCGGGAAAGATCAGAATCACCGCCTTCTCAGGAAATCCGGATCTGGACGAGGCCCGTAACTCCATTGTTACCTCAGGGGTCGGTAACTCGATGTTTGAGCTATTCACAGAAAATTCTCAGAACAGGAACATTAACCCAATTTCTGGAATCCTCGGCGGAGTGTATGGGTCAACATGGCTATCAGAAACAATAGTCAATATTTCAGGTTTGGAAGGCCATAGTAACGGTGAGTCCGTTATCGAAGCCCAGATTACCGTACCAACATCTTCTGCTACTGGAGTATTGACATGGTCCGGCGAATCCGATTTCGACGGGGAACCAGTATCTGATGTGGGCGTGATACTAACTCCGGAGTCATCAGAAATATCAATTCAGCCTTACCAAACTAGGACCTCAAACGGAAGCATGCAAGGAGAATCTTTGACTTTCAGTGGCACTGGCGAAGTTACATTCTCCGGAGAAGGGACTGTAGTCTCTGAAGGGGCAATTTCAGTGAGCGAATTCACCGGAAACCACACCCAAACAATATATGATAATCACAGTATTTCTGGAAATGGTTGGATCTCAGGCAAGGGAACAATAGTTGGCAATGTCCCCGGAGTTTATCCAGTTTGCGTCAATAATTCCGTTCCCCATGGGGAGCCTGCATGTTCTGAAGGAGACGGGCTGTTCATCTTGAATGGTTCAGTAAGCGCCACTGGTAAGTTCACATCTGAAGGAGTAAGCCAGTTCTCGAGAGAACTTTTCCAGACGAGTTTGATTGGTTCTGGAACGTTCATAACAGATCCTTCTCATGATCTCGAGCAATACGGGACATTCAATGGTACTGGTTCTTTCTCGGGGAATGGAGTATTCAGCGGACCTATGGTTAGCCCAGGATCGTTCCACGTAGTCGATGCCCTCCCGGGAGACTACTCCATCACCATTGATTTTGGCGACAAGCAAGTGGAACTGGATGAAATTTTCTCAATTCCTCTTATTCCTTCTCCCTCACAATACCCTGTAACTATCTCCTCAGGTGCTATCAAGGGTGAAGTAGTGCTAGAAAATGGTGATGCGCTATCGACTAAAGTTTCGATCTTCCCTGATAACTCGTCTCCCGAAGACTCAATTGAAGAATGTGATGGGGTGATTACTCAAGCGTGTTTTATATCCCCTGATGAAGATGGAGCTTTCTCAATAGGCCCAATAGTTCCTGGTACATTCATTGCTCAGATAGATGTCGATGAAGACGGTTTCCCAGAGATATCTCAGACATATATCTTCGAGTCTAACGTAGGTACGTTGGAATCATTCCCGTCAAGGGTGCCTGCTACATCTGACATCGAGTTCACAGTAGAGGACGAGGGGGGAAGCGTAGATTCCCTCGAACTGATTTTCAAATCTCAAAATCAATCANTACAACCAGTTCATGCTATTTTCGATAATTCGNCCAAGAGTTATTATGCTGAACTTTTGCCAGGCGAGTGGATACTAAATTACACACTCAGTGAGGAAAAGCAACTNTGGCAACGCATAGAAGTCGGGACTGACGATATCGTCGAATCNTTCGACTTCCTGATAAGTCAGGTNGTGAACGGAATTATTGTCGATGAGGGCAATAAAGAGGATCCAAGCCAGCCAGCTTCTCCGATCCCTAACCAAGAGGTTGTTTTCCATTGGTCCGGCTTCACTCTCTCCGCATTTTCCGACTCATCCGGGCAATTCACAATAATCCTCCCAAGGGGTGAGATAGTTCATGCTACGGTAGAGAGAGCAGTTGGGGCGGGCGGATTCATAGCGAATGGGACTAAGTTCGTAGTTTCCGAAGGGATGGATAATCTAACCTTGGAACTCACTGAATCAATGATGGTTTTGGGATCTGTAGGTCTAAATCGAGAAGGAAATTCATACAACCANGGAATTCCTGGATGGGAACCGATATCAGCTCAAGCAATCGATATGGACGCTGAAATAGCAACTTCCGTCATCTGGAGGGAAGAAGTCGACGAACTCGGTAGATTCGAAATGATCCTACCATTTGGAAACTGGTCCGTTTCTTTGGATGCCGGAGANATAGGCTCAAGCTCCACCGAAAACATAGAGATAAACTCCACATCCATAGACATGTCAACGGAACTAGTTCTTTTCCCTCAGTCTAATAGTTCCGTTACGATCGATTTCTTCATTGACCANAATGGAGATAATAATGCTTCAAATGGGACTTTTGTGACTTATCCTTTCGAGATAAAACCCTTGACTCCGAAGGGACTTGGACTCNCAATGGACTCTTCTGACTCCCGGTGGACGAATACAGGAGTTGCAGAAATATCTCTTGAGCCTGGAAGATACAGAATAGTCGTCGATAGGGCCAATTCTTCTGCAGACGAACCATTCGATACGCTCTACGACATGAACGAGATCTTTGATGTGCCCTTAGGTTCCACTGGTATCGAGAGATCCGTTATCTTCGAACCTCTATGGCTGGTAAATATTACTCTGAGAAACGAGAGTGGCGATATTTTGCCAAACCATGAAATTAAACTAGAAGATATCGAAAATGGTTGGATTCAGACTTTCATCACTGACGATGAAGGGAGGATAGTTGAATACATCAATGAGGGAGAATGGGTATTAGTCGTCGAGGAGTTTGAGACATATCCCGGAGTATTTGAGGGTCTAAGGAGATCAATTTCAATTTCTCAGGAAAACGCTGGAAATAGGCAGACATTCTTCACAACCGAACTCGCAGTAGCGACCATTTCTCTCCAGTATGATGGCCCACCTGTCAGTGCAATGGGAGAGGTGGAGATTGCCTTCTCATCACAAGATGGACTTGGATCTTTAACCAAAACAGTCGCAGATTGGAGTAATGATGTAGTGATTAGACTCACACCCGGGCTGTGGAACATAGAGATGAACCACACCACAGAAGACGGAGTTAGGGTTGTAATCGAAAATACAACCTTAGCCGAGTCCGGAGTATTTGTGGGAATGTCGCCGATTAACATCGACATAGTCTCCTTTGTCCAACTCAGTGGTCAAATTTTCTGGGATTTGAATGAGGATGGATTGCCCGGTTTCTCTGAGGGATTAGCAAACGCATCAGTAAACCTGTCATCGGATGACGGTACATCAAATTATAACTTGACCTCAAATTCTGACGGTGAGTGGTCAATTTTCCTGCCTCAGCAGGGAGTATGGAATTTATCCGTAAGTAAGGAAGGATTTGGTACAGAGGATGATCAGGTTACACTTTCCTCGACATCACTGAGAATAGAAACAGAGATTTCAGCCGGGGAGGTAGAAGCTTCAGGCTCACTTTCCTACATCGAAGACTCCTGTATCTCAAGCGGCGATTGGGAAGTCCAATTAATCCCCTCTCACGGAATCGTTAGAGACTCGATACTAATAGAGGGTAACGNACAAGGGTCTTGGTCTACCAATCTACAGCCAGGAAGTTGGATTGCATACTCCTATTCTGTTTCTTCTTTGCAATCATGTGAAGGCCTAGTATCCATCGATTCTCTGGAAGTTGGTGTCGAAGGAGCAAGCATTGACTCATCACTAACTTTGGGAGGTACNNTAAATATCGATACAAATTGGATTGATCTCTCTGGCAATGATTATGACCTAACCGAAATCGAAAACTATGACCTGATAATGGAATTTGGCNGTTTATCCTGGTCACAAGTATTGGATGAGAATGGCGCTGTATCATTACTCCTCCCTCCGGGAACCGCTCAGGCGTCTACTGAATTCGAAGTAGATGAAAACGGGATTAACGTGACATATTCCGGAGGAAAGGGAGTAACTGTCAGAGCTGGCCAGGAAAGCCCTCTAAGGACTCTGACAATAGATAGAGTCTCCAAACAAGACATTATCGCCACTGTACTGACTGATAGCAGGATAGAGGTCGAAAAGCTGAATCCATCTTGCCAAGAAGAATGCGAGTTCGAAATGGCCGAGTTCATGATATCAATCCATTACGATGGCCACAACTCCTTCGATACATATGATGCAGTAGCAACAGTCCCCGGTACTGATGGTATTTTGTGGAATGTTGAGTTCCAGAATTCNACTGGTAACTGGACACAATCTCTAAACTTTGATCTAGGCCTAGAAAACGAGAATCAAAGAGAAATTCTAGTCCGAGTAACCCCTGCTAATAGCAGTTATGCGCATGATTTCCTAGATGGACACAATATAATCGTTAAGATTTCTACCAGTCAAGGATACTCTACTCAAGTAGAATTGGTCGTAGACGTTCCCGCCATTAGGGGCCTGGAGCTGAATAATGAGCAATCAATATTCTTTGATTCCGGAGATGAGAATGTAATTCTATCAATCCCATTTTCCAATCTAGGTAATGCCGATGAGTCATTCTCATTCGAATTTGGATATTCTGATTGGTGGGACGTACTAGGGCCAATGGAACAACCCGTCTCCCCGTTCGCAGACGGTCTGGCTAGCTTCACATTGATNAGGAATTCTGATCAGCCTCTCCCAGAAGAATATACGGAGACTCTTGAATTCACAGTTTCCGATTTATTCAATAACTCATACCTAGGACAGGTAAACCTGATTGCCGACTCGGCTATTCTCTCCATAAAAGGAGAAGACGTTAGGTTACTTGGACAACCCTTCCCAACATATGGGGTGGTGGAAACATATGCAGTGGAAATTTCTAATGTCGGGAAGGTGGATGCAGAGGATGTCACTCTGCTAGCTACGCTTTGCCACGACATTGAATGTAACAGCGTGGTCGGTGTGAACTCAAGCTCCACCAGTGATGTACTAGCAATGAATGAGAGTACTTTCTTTATCTCGATGGACTATACCCAATTCGATCAAAGGGAGAAGTTCTACATCCTCTTCGAAATTGAAGGCGAGGATCTCAGCGAACAGGCACAGGCATGCGAGAGCAGTAAATCAGAAGGCAAGCCGTCCTGTATCGAAGAAGCAGATCTATTCGTGGCTTCAGAGTCTAATGAAAATCTGAAGTATATGGCTTACGTATTCATTTTGTTGCTTCTAGGAGCTCTAATCTACTTCACTAGGAGACCAGGAAGAAGAGTTAGCGCCCCGTTCTAATACTATTACCCATGCCGTTTCACGGGGTCTTTGATGAGGGGTATCAAGCATCTAGAATTAATGCCCGAACCAGAAGATCCCAGTATGCTTACAGCTGTCGATGGCGACGCTCCTGGGTATCCTGGTAAAGCATATGGGATTTCGGATCAAGAGGCCAGGGAACTGAGGTGGCCAATGGGCCCGATAATGAGGATTCTATGGCCATGGGGCGCGATCGGTTTTTCTACGATAATTGTCTCTTTGTTAATGTTATATCCCACTATTTATCTTCTTTTGGGGGATGTATTT